>NZ_JBSGBF010000001.1:166412-229006 GCF_053601115.1 Streptomyces sp. NPDC004788 | reverse complement strand
CCTCGGGGTTGTGGCGAGCAAACGGGCGAGGGGGGGGGCGCGACCCCCTCGGCCCCCCCCCCCCCCGCCAGTCCCTTCACTGTTCCTGTTCTCGGCGCTCCAAGGCCGACTGCGGAGGCTCGCTCACCCTCCGCGTCCACTGCGCCGTGACTGCCTGCCGCAGCGGACGACCGTCGACGTCTCGGGCTACTTTGCTGCACCGAGGTGTCGGCGAGCAGCAGGGTCGACGGCTCACGCCGGTATCGAGACCGGTCTGACCGCCGTGCGGCCGGCACAGGGCTAAGACGCCGCGAGGTCCACACCGAGCAGCTCGGAGAGGGTGGCCACCGTCTGCTTGGGGTCCTGGTTGTGCACCCCCGCGAGGCCGAGCTGTTCTGCTGCCTGGACGTACGCTTCGGTGTCGTCGACGAACACGCACTCCTCGGCCGGCAGATCCATGAGTTTGAGCGTGATCTCGAAGAGCTCGGGATCAGGCTTGCGCAGCAGGTGCTGCTCGGAGATCACCACGACGTCGTACAGCCGCTCAAGCTCGTAGCCTTCGTACAGGTCCCAAGGGGCGAGCCCCACGCTGTTGGACAGGATGCCCACCTTGATCCCGGCCCGCCTCGCTGCGGCAGCCGCATTAATCATCAACGGCTCGGGGCGAAGTGCGCCGAAGATGCGGCCCATCAAGTTGTCAGCCGGCACGCCCAGCATCTTGCCGGCGAACTCGTTCCACTCCGTCTGGGAGACCGCTCCGCGCTCGAGGTCGCTGGTGATCCGGACGCCCTCCTCGTCCTTGTACAGAGCCGTCAGGCAGGCACCCTGCGGGAGGCCTTCGCGCTGCTCGAACGCGAGCACTGCGGGCAGCAGCGGAGTGGTGAGAACGCCTCCGAAATCGAGGATGAGGCCGACGCGGCGGTTGGACATGCGAGAACTCCAGATTGCTGAGATTTCGGACGCCCATCCAGACCGGATAGCGTCACTGCCCGGCTACATGTGGCGACGGGAGTAGAGGTGCGTCGCGGGCCGGGGTGCCTTACGAGGCGGAGCAAGACCTATCAGTCCGCGTGAACACGATACCAGCCCAGTTCATGCGGCGGACGGTGCTAAATCTCACTCATCAGCCCGCTATTCAAGATCGCCATGCGACCTGGTTTCACTCGTCGGGAAATCGGGTTTGAGTCGAGAAATCAGACTGTGAAGCTAATAGCAGGCTATCGACCCGGTTCGGATTCCACCTCTATGGAGTACAGGAGAAGCTCCCGAGCTTGATCCGTGGTGATGTGTGAGTAGGCCGTGCTGACTCGCGCAAGCCACGCCGCTTCACTATCTGTGTCAACGAACGGTTTCTCTCTCAGGGGTGCAGTGGCGTACGAGTTGGCTCTGGAGGTGTCAGCAGCCTGGAGCGCGGCCTTAATCCAGTACGCTTCCGCGGCCGGCTCAGGGTCGGGGTGCAATTCGGTAACGTCCTCGGCGGCGAATATCAAGTCTCGTGGAGCGTAATAGCGCAGCCTCTCGCAAGCGTCAGCAATGTCCTGAGTCCATCGGTCCAGGCGAACATCAATGGGGACACGTACGTGCCTGAGTTCCGCGAGGCGTCGCCCTGGTGGATACAGGCTCGTCCCAGGAAACGCATCTACCAGGTCAAACCAAAGCAGGTAAATCCTATGCAGAGTGCGCCAAGTTCTCCACCGGGCCGCCGCCGCGCGGGTGGTGGGAATGCTCGCACCTACGGCAACGATCAGGAAGAGCAGGTTCATCCATATCGCTGTGGCATCGACCAGGAGCCAGACCGTGGAGGGACTTAGAGGGAACGCGACCGCAGCCCAAAGGATAGCGATACGCGCCAATGTGTGGGTCAGCCCCATCCACATTGAAATCCCCATCAAGCCCAGCCCGACACGCATGCTCGTGTCCTCGACCCGTCGCGCCGCCCTCGTCCACTGGTAGCCGCAGACTGCGGTCGTGATGAGCGGGAAGAAGTAGAACACGGTCATATAGACCGCGACCCCCCATTGCCCAGCATGATCAATGAGGAAGTTCTGGCTCGGCTTGTCGCGGTCGACCACGGTGAAAAACAGGACGGTGAGCAAAATAACGCCCATCGCTCCCGCCCCATAGGACGCGCGTGCGATCCAGCGGGAGACCGCTATGTGCCGGGGTACTACCGTCTCCGAGCTCTGCCCGTAGCTGGTAGCGACGTAGGTAAGGGCCGCGATGATCGCCGCGGTACTGGCAAAGTGCCTGAGTAGGGCACTCAGGTCCACTATTGGAATTCGATCCACCGCATCCATTACTGCTGGCGTGTAGAGCCAGAGAGCTACGGCGAATCCCGCATAACCGCCCCAGAGCGCGCGGCGGTGAGCATCGGCGTACCGAACTGCAGGGAATCGCCACACGGCGATGAGGGTCATCACAGCCGCAGTAAGGTATTTAATGTAGTCGAACACGGAACCAGTGGGTATCTGCGCTGGCTGCACGTTCCGCCGGCCCGGAAGGTCAGTCGGCCGCAGCCTCAATTGCCAATAGGTGGACTGCGCGATATGGCGGAAGCCGTAAGGCCGGGAACTGTGCCTCAGTGGTCGCCAGTCGATCGCGACTAGAGTCGGCGCCGCGGTGGAGCAGCGACTGGGTGAGCAAGTGAATGCTCCAGGAGGCTGACCATGTCATCCCCCGTGAACGATTGACGGCGCGCCAGTCGCTTGATCAATGAAGCCGAAAGCTCGGCCTGCTTTTCCTCGGGGCTGCCAAAATCTACGCGCCCTTGAATCAAGGCCGACGGGAAACGTCGAAGAACTTCCTGACGAATGCGCTCAGGGACGTATCGCTCGATCTCTGCATCCGTCAGGGAGGTCCCGTGGTTCAGCCACTCGTGCGCGAGCTCATGGAGAATGATGTGCTCGGTCTGATTGCGACTTGAACGGCGGCGATAGAGAATGATCGTGGACTCCGGCGCTTTGACTCGGAGACCGCATGCCGTGCCCAGGCCCCCGTCGCTGTCATCCAGTGGCGCTAGCCGAATCTGGCGCCCCAACGCGCGCTCCATGTTCCGCACCAGCGCCTCGACGCTGAAAGGGGTGGGGACCGGGAGGTCGGCGAGGAGAATCTGACATTCTTTCACGAGGGCGCGCCGTGAAGGGTCTCTACGCCAACGCATCGTCGCTCCATCGAAATGCCACTGAGGTGTTCACTGCCAGCCCGCGAGGCGCTAGTAGCCAGGAGCTTGTGCTTGAGGTGCGCGACGGTCGGCCGACGCGCACTGTCCACGCCTAATCGTACAAGGAGGAAAGCGTGATCTATGCGGGACGGGCTGTTGTGAAGCTCACCCAAGCGCGACAGTTCGCAATGTGGACCCCAAGATCAAAATTTGGTGACGGCGCGTTAATTGAATTTTGAATGCTCGGTGGGCGTTCCCATCGGACGGAGAGGTGTGTTTGAACTGGTGGAACAGAGCTCGCCCAAGCCCCTCTATGTTCGGGCGGCCTGCGAGAGATGGCCGGGAGGACCCGCTGTGTGCGCAGTTCGCGACGGATAGCTGGGCGTCCAGTGGCCGGTGGGACGCCGTCGACCAAGGCGGGTCTGGGTGCCTTCATTGACGGTTGTGGGCAGCCGTGGGGAGGCTGCGTCCATCGCAGATCAACGCGTGTGTGCTGCCCGATTTCGCCGGTCGACGACGGACCGGTGTCAGCTCCACCTCTTCTGCACGAACGCACGCTCCTGCTCCGCTTGTACTCGACATAAATGACCCCGCTCAGGTTGAGGTTGAGTGGGCCGTTCTGCCGCACCCATGGGGCCGAACGCTCGCCCGTGTCGGGACCGGTCACTTCCTGGAGAGTCCGGTGGTCAGTTCTAGTTTGACGGTCCTATCTCCGCTGGTACATCCGCCTGTTGGTCGGCTGTGGGGCAGGAGCGCGATGTCACGGAGCGCGGGTGTCTTTGCCCAGCCGCCCGGGATGTGGGTGGCGGGATCGATGGTGAGACCGCCGAATCAGCCTGTGGAGATCCATTTCTGGGGAATGGGGTGGTGCGGCGCATGAGCCGGCGGATCGTCTTTCGGTCGTCCGGCCGGACGCGGCGGGTGTGGGGGGTGTACTGCGTGGGGTGGAGCCGATACTGGCCGTTGGCGTCGGTCCAAACCGGCAGGACGCGGATGCTGAGATCGCCGAGGCGGGTGGTGAGGAGTTCGCTGCTGTAGGTCGAGTTCGTCAGCGGGTGCAGGTTGGTGCCCGTGCGGTGCTGGCGGACGGCGACGAGGGCTGCCCGCCGGTGTGCGACGTCAGCACCGACGTCGTGATGTGGCTGCCCCGCCTACGCGGGCCCTATTGCTGGACCTCCCGGGACCGGGGGCCACCCCCAGCGTGTCCACAGGCGGGCCTGCCCGTCAGAGGCGCTCGTACTCTACGAATGGATCGCAGAAGAACTGGTCGACGGACCTGGCCAGGGACAACTCATGCAGTCCGCATCCCAGACGCCAGGGCTGGGCAGTGCCTATTGGCCGGTCGTTACGGGGACGCCCGTATCTCCGTTCATGGCTCGATCGAGCGTTGCGGGCTATCCGGTCAAGCAGGCCCTGAACGCCTGAACGAAGCCGGACTCGCTGTCCAGGTTGAAGAAGTGGGCTCCGGGCATCGCCATGCGCGTGAACGCGCCCGTGGTGTTCGCCCCCCACCCGTTCATGGCAGCCGGAGCCAGTTCCGGGTCCGTCTCGCCCGCATAGGCACTGATGGGGCAGGTGAGCAGTGGCATGGCACGGAAGGTGTAGGTGTCGGTCACCGCGAAGTCCGCCCTGAGGGAGGGCAGCAGCAGATCCCGCATCGAGCCGTCGTCCATGATCTCGGGCGGGATGCCTCCCATCTCGCCGACGACTTGCCACAGTTCGGTGTCGCTGAGCTGGTGGCGGGCGTGCCCGGTGGGGCTGTCCTGGGGGGCTTCCATCCCGGAGACGACGAGGCGACTGGGAGGCATGTTGTAGGCCAGGGAGAACAGCCTCGCCGTCTCGAAGGCGATCAGGGCCCCCATGCTGTGGCCGTAGAACACGTATTCGCCGCCCAGGTGCGGGCGCAGCACTGGGGCGAGCGCCCGCACCAGGGGACGGATGTCCGTGAACCGGGTCTCATGGGCTCTGCTCTCGCGGCCGGGCAGGCGCACGATGAGGGGGCGGGCGACGTCACGCAGTGACTGCGCCAGCCGCCAGTAGGCCGCCGCGCCGGCCCCCGCATGAGGGAAGACGACCAGCGTAGGCAGGGAAGCGGAGGCATCGACGGCGAGGAACCACCTGTCGTCGACCGTGCGTGCGGGATCTCGGCCCTGGGATGCGGCGGAGGCGGGGAACACGGGCTGCATGTCGGGCTACTCCGTCGCGAGCGTGCTGGCGCGGACGGTGAGCTGGTTGGTCTCGTACTGGGTACGGCACTGGCCGCGCTGCCGCTTCCCGGAGGTTGTCTTCGGCAGCGTCTTCGGGGACACCAGCACCACGTCGTGCGGGGCATAGGAGAGCTCCTGGGAAAGGGTCTCGCGTACTGTGTGGGCGAGTTTCACGGCGGGTTCTCCGACGAGGCTGGTCTCGGCCACGACGACCATGCTCTCGCTGGCCGGGAGCGAGAAGGCCATGACGTTGCCCAGCCTGATGCCCTTGATGCGCTCGGTGGTGAATTCGAAGTCTTCGGGGTAGAGGTTGCGGCCGGCCACGATGATCATGTCCTTCTGGCGTCCGCAGACGTAGAGGCGTCCGTCCGACTTGAAGCCGAGGTCTCCAGTGACGAGCCTCTGGGATCCGTCCAGCAGCGGGATGGGATGAGGGCTGCCGTCGGGTGTCCAGTACTGGTCGACCACACCCGGTCCGTGGACCCGGATCGAGCCGATGCGGCCGTCGGGCAAAGGCACACCGTTGTCGTCGGTGATGGTGACGTCGGTCTGGTCGATCGCGGTGCCGCAGTCGACGAAGGTCCGGCCAGGGTCGCCGTCGGGAACTGCGTCGGCCCTCCCCTCTTCGAGTGCGTTCCGGTCGACGGTGACGCTGCGGAACGTCTCGTCGTGGCGCCCCAGGGTGACCCCGAGGGTGGCCTCGGCAAGCCCGTAGGACGGGGACATGGCAGTGGAGGGCATCCCGTAGTCGACGGCGGAGGTGGTGAAGCGCTGCAGGGCCTCGGCGTCGATGGGTTCGGCGCCGTTCACGGCGAACCGGAGGGAGGACAGGTCGTAGCGGTTGCGGCGGAAGCTGAGGTAGCGGTGGGCCAGTCCATAGGCGAAGTTGGGTGCGACGGTGACCGCCGCCCGGTAGGTGGTCAGCGCTTCGAGCCAGGCTCCCGGGCGGGCGCTGAACGTCTGCGTGGCCATGATGCAGGCGTGGTAGCCGTGCACGATCGCGCCGGTGAGGAAGATGATGCCCATGTCGTGGAAAAGCGGGAGCCAGGACACGAACGCGTCACCCGGTCTGATCCCTCCCGCGGCGAAGCACTCGGCGGAGTTGGCGACGATCTGGCCCTGGGTGACGGCGACGGCGCGCGGCACGGCGGTCGTGCCGGAGGTGAACTGAAGCAGGGCCGTGTCACGGTCGCTGGGCAGCGGCAGCGGCTTTCCGGGGACGCTCACAGCCAAGGACGGGAAGTCGACGACGGGTACGGAGATCTTGTCGTGCAGCGCGGCGGCCGTGCGTGGGTCGGTCACCACCACCGAGCCGTGCGCTGCCGTCACCCTGCGCTGGGCCAGGTGGTGCAGGTCGATGGCATCTGCCGTTCGAGGCGTGGGCAGGATGGTGACCGCGGCGCCGGCCCGCCATATCCCGAACAGCGTGGTGATCAAGTCCAGGGAGGTGCGGCCGAGCACGCAGACGCGATGTCCCGGTCCGACGCCGTACGTGTGGTGGAGTGCGCCGGCGATGACCTCGGCGCGGGCGCGCAGCTCTCCCATCGAGATCGAGACGGGGCGCAGCTCGTCGTCCAGGAAGGTCAACGGACGGTCGTGAGGCTGGGCGGCCAGGCGCGCGACGATCGACTGCTCTGTCATGGGGTGGTCTCCTGTGTCAGTGGGCGAGCCAGTGCCGCAGTACGTCGAGGTCGTCCGGGACGGTCAGGGGCGCCGGGTGGCCCAGGAGCCCGGTGGTGAGGTCGTTGCCGATGTCGTGGAGAAGGTCGGACGCCCCGGACAGGCAGCCGAGGACGAGCCGGCCGGAGAAGAAGCCGGCGATGAACTCCAGACAGCGGCTTTGCGGGTCGGGGTTGGGCAGTACGCCGGGGTGATCGGGACTGAGCGAGAGTCCCAGTCGGTCCCACAATGCGTCTGAGTGACCGAGGTAGTTGAAGAGCACGGGGGCCGGGGTGACCTGGAGCGTGAGGTCACCCCCGTATACGGCAAGCAGCTCGTAGTGGTTGCCCGCGGCCGGAGCCTGCAGACGGGTCCGGCTCACTGTGGCCGCGGCCTCACTCAGCGGCACCGCGGGCATGGCCGGGACGTCGAAGGGCCAGCGGGTGGCGAGCCGACCGACGATACGCGCCGGGTTCAGGGCGTCGGATGGCACGTCGCGGCCGTGTGAGTCGACGTCGACGCGGACCGTTTTCCCGCCGCTGCGCCGGGCGATGGCACGAGTGATAGCGGCGAGCAGGGTGTCAGGGACGGTCTCGGTGGCGACGAGGGCGGCGCTGGCCTGTGCGTCGAGGGCGATGAGAGCGGGCTCGGCCGGCAGGAGGCCGTCCACCGCTGGAGGAGCGGGGGCGGGTTCCAGGCTCAGCCAGTGGGTGAGTTCGCCCCGGACCTGGGGACTGTCGGCTTGGGAGCGTACGAACTCGGCCCAGGCTGCGAGTGAGTCCGCGGGAGCGAGCAGGGCCTCGCCGGTCGCTTGCACTTGGCGGTAGGCGGAGACGAGATCCTCGCACAGGATCCGGCAGGAGTAGTTGTCGCAGATCAGCTGGTTGATCACGATGAGCAGCTGCTGGCGTCCCTGCTGCTGCAGTGCGGCGACGCGCAGGAGCGGAGCGGCTGAGATGTCGATGGACGACTGCAGGCGCCGGCTGACGTCCTTGATGCTTTGTGGGACCACCTCGGGGGCGACTCCGGTGAGGTCCACCCAGGTCAGCGGCGTCTCAAGCTGGTCCATCGGGGTGATGTGCCCGGTGTGGCCGCACTCCCCCGCGGCGAACGACAGACGCAGTGCTTCGTGGTGTCGCAGCAGGGTGCGCAGCGCCACTCTGAGGGCGGTGCGGTCCAGCGGTTCGGCCATGTCGAAGAGCAGGACGTAATTGTGCTCCTGCGGGTGCTTCCACTGCTCGAGCAGTACGTGCTGCCGGGGCAGCAGGACCGTTTCGCCCTCGTGGGGCGCACGGGTGTCGGGGGTGGCCGGGCGGGCGAGGGAGGCGAGTGCGGCCACGGTCTGGTTGGCGAAGAAGTCCCGTGGGGAGATCTCGAGTCCGGCAGCGGCGGCTTTGGCGATCACCTGCATGGCGAGGAGGGAGTCGCCTCCCAGGCGGGTGAACTCTGTCGTGAGGGGCACGGTTTCGATGCCCAGCACCTCGGTCCAGATCCGGCTGAGTGTGGATTGCGCGGCGTCGGTCCTGGCTGTGGTCGAGGAGACGGCGGGGGCGTCAGCCGGCGCCGCCAGGGGGCGGCGGGTGGTCGCTGCGGATGCGCGGGGCTCGGCACGGCGCAGGGCGGTCTCCTGCCAGGCGGAGTCCTCTTCGGCCAGGCGTGCCACGTGGTGCACGTAGAGCCGGAACATCTGGTCGATGTCGTCCGCGGCGAAGAGTTCGTCGATCGAGTCCCAGTTGAGGACGAGCTCTCCGTCGTATTCGAACACCTGGTGGTCGATGTGGACCTGAGGGGTGTGGACGATGCTCTCGACCATGGTTCCCAGGCCACCGACCGCTCGTCCGAAGTCAGCGCCCGCGGTGTCGAGGGCGCTGGTGAAGACCACCGGGATCGCCGCCCTCTCGGGGCCGTGCAGTCGCGCGAGCTCTCGGAGGACCCTGATGCCCGTGAACTCGTTGTGATCGAGGTCCCTGGCCAGCTGGGTCTGCAGCGCCCTGGCGCGTTCGGCGAAGGGCACCACCGGGTCGGTGGACACAGTCAGGAGGCTGGTTGCGGTGAAGTCACCGATGACGTCGGCTATCTGGGGGTGAAGCGGAAGGCGATTGTTCACCGTGACGTTCAGGGTGAACGGGTCCCCGTCGGACCAGGCGTTCAGCGTGTCGGTGTAGGCGGTGGCGAGGGCCGCGGAGGGGGTAATGCCGTGCTGGGCCGCCCGTTGCCGCAGGGCCTGCCAGGAGGCGGCGGGCAGCCGGTGGGTGTGTCGTACGAAGTGGGGCTCGTCGACGTCTGCGGGGTCGGCGGCCAGGGGGAGGCGCGGGGCCGGCGGCAGGTCGGCGGCTCGTGCCGTCCAGTAGTCGCGGGCGCGCTGGTAGCGGGGGCTGTGCTCCGCCTCGTCCATGGCCAGCTGGTAGTCGCGGAACGTCAGCTCGAGTTCCGGCCAGAGCCGGTCGGGATCGGCGTAGCGGGCGGCGAGTTCGGTGAGGAACACGGCGACCGTCCCGCCGTCCGCGATCAGCAGGTCGAGGCTGATGTGGAGCCGGCTGGCTCCGTTGAGCCTGCTGACCCGGATGTCGAACAGCTGGGGCTGCCCCGGGTCGAAGATCTTGGTGCTGCACTCGCGTCGGACGCGGGCGAGTTCGGCTTCCGCCTCGGCCTGGTCGAGGGAGCACAGGTCGGTCACCGCGACCTGGTAGGGCGCGGCCTGCTGCTGTACATGCCACTGGCCGTCGGCCCCGATGGCGGCACGCAGCATGTCGTGGCGTTGCACCATCGCCTCGACGGCTGCCGACAGACGTTCGGGATCGAGGTCGAGTGCGCTCAGCTCCACGTAGAAGGACGCTGCGACGTTGCCCAGTTCGAAGAAGCCGTTGCGTCCCAGAAGGTAGGCCTGCTGGAGGTCGGTGAGGCGGAAGGGGGTGAAGCGGTCTTCGGGGGCGGGTGTGATGAGGGCCGGCTCGGCCGGTGCGAGGCTGGTGCCGTGCTCCGACTGCCGCCCTCGTACGAGGGCGGCCAGGTCCGCGATCGTGGGGTGGGCGAACACCTCGGCGACGGTGACTTCGATGCCCGCTCTGCCTGCTGTCCTGACCAGATGCACGGCGAGCAGCGAGTCGCCCCCGATCCGGAAGAAGTCGTCGTGCACGGACACTCCCGTCAGGCCCAGGACCTGCTGCCAGGCGGTGGCCAGTGCCTGCTCGACGCCGTCCGCGGGCTGCGCGTCCTTCGGCGTTTGGGGGCGTGCGCGGAATCGGCCTGCGGTCTCGCGGAGGCGGGCCATGTCGACCTTGCCGTTCGCGGTGAGTGGGAGTGCGGACAGGACGAATACGTCGCTGGGCACCATGTAGGAGGGAAGCACGCCCCGGCTGTGCTGGATGAGCAAGGCCGGAAGGGCAGAGATCTGCCGTGCCCGCAACGGTGCGTTGGACACCATCCGGGCGCCGGCGGGCTCACCCAGGTCGAACGCGTAGGCGCGGATCGCCGCTTCGGCGTCATGCGGGCTCAGGGTGAAGACTGCGTCGAAGGTGCCGGGCGCCGCCTGCGGGCGGTAGAAGATCTCGCAGATGTATCCACGCCGGTCGGCCAGTTCAAGGAGGGACGCGGGGGTGGGACATCGGTCGCTCTCGGTCCGCGGCCACACGGTCTCACCGAACTCCGCGAGCGGCAGGGTGGCCGACACCGGGTCACCAAGGCGTGCGGCCCAAGCGCCGTCGCGCTGGAGGCGCTCATTGGGTACGCCGGTGAGGCATACCGTCGGGTGCCGGCGACCGAGGGTCTGTTCGAGTCGGGAAAGCGTACGCGTACTGTCGGTCCATTGCAGCGCCAGAGGAAGCTCCGGAGCGGCGCTCGCCTCGTTGTACACGATGACGTCGTAGCGGTAGTCGGCCATTTCGGTGTGCGCATTGCCAGGCCGTGGCAGGACCGTGGCCGGGGTGCCGAGTCGTGACCAGAACAGGTCGGGGTCCACGACCAGTTCGCTCTCGGTCAGCTCTCGCTGTTCCACCCGCCACAGCAGGTCACGGACCGCGTCCTGAGGTCCGGCCTGTGCGCGTTCGACCGCCACGTGGAAGGGGCGCAGATGACGCAGGTCCCGGACGTCGCCCACGTACACCACGCCTCCGGGACGGAGCGTGGAGAGTGCCGTGCGCACGGTGTTCAGCAGGTATTCGGCGGACGGGAAGTACTGGGCGACCGAGTTGATGACGACGCAGTCGAAGTGCTTGCGCGGTACGCCGGCGAGATCCGTTGCCTCGCGGTGCAACAGGGTCGCCTTGTGGGCGGTGCCGTCCTGTTCGAGGCGCAGGGCCAGGTCCTGGAGCGTGCGTGCGGACAGGTCGGTCCCGACGTATTCCACGCACTCGCCCAGCAGACGGGTGGCGATCAGACCGGCTCCGCATCCGATCTCCAGAACCCGGCGCGGGCGGTGGGCGAGGACACGGCGTGCCGTGATGTCGGCCCACTCGGCCATGTCCTGGTCGGAGATCATCCGGCCGGTGAAGCTGTCGGCCCATCCGGCGGTCTGCGCCGAAGTCCCGCTCCGGAGGGAGTCGAAGACCTGCTGCCAGTCGGCGACCTGCGCACGTTCCGCCTCGTCGGGTTCCGGAGAGGCTTCACCACCTGGGGTCACGAATGCCAGCAGCCGATTGGCGTCCGCGATGGCCACCGCCTGCTGTACCTCGGTGTGCCCGGTGAGGGTGTGCTCTATCTCTCCGAGCTCGATGCGGTACCCGTTCACCTTGACCTGGCCGTCGTCGCGACCGAGGAACTCGATGGTCCCGTCGGGGTGGTAACGGCCGCGGTCGCCGGTGTCGTAAAGACGCTCGCCCGTGTGCGGGTTCAGGACGAAGCGCTCGCTGGTGCGTTCGGCGTCTCGCCAGTAGCCCTGGGCGAGCCCGACACCGCCGATGAAGAGCCGGCCCGTCACCCAGTCCGGGCACGGCCGCATGTGGTCGTCCAGGACGTGGAAGGACTGATTGGCCAGTGGCTTGCCGTACGGGACGGACTTCCAGCCAGGGGCCGGTGTTCCGATGGGGTGCCAGATGGACCAGATGGAGGCCTCCGTCGCGCCGCCGAGGCTGATGATCTCGATGGGGTCCGCCTTCTGCGCTCGGATCCGGTCCGCCAGAGTCACCTCGATCCAGTCACCGGACATGAGGACCAGACGCAGGGGCCCCAGCGCGTCGTACGCGGGCTGGGCCTCGGCGTACGTGGTGTACATCTGCATGAGGGCGGGGACCGTGTTCCACATGGTCACCTGGTGCTGTGTGACCAGTTCCGCCCAGCGCTGCGGGTCCCGGCCGGCGTCCTGTTCGGGCAGGACCAGTGCCCCTCCGGCCGCGAAGACTCCGAAGAGGTCCCAGACGGACAGGTCGAAGCTGAGCGATGACAGGCCGAGGACCCGGTCGTCGGGTCCGGCACCGAATCGGGAGTTGATGTCCCAGCAGGTGTTGGCCGCTCCGCGGTGGTCGATCATCACGCCCTTGGGTTCCCCGGTGGATCCCGAGGTGAAGATGACGTAGGCGAGGTCCGTGGCGCTCTGCGCATCGTCCAGCGGGCCGTCCATCTCGTGCGACCAGCGGCTGGGGTCCGAGACGTCGAAGACAGTGAGGCCGGGGGGCCATTCCAGACGGTCGCGCACCGGCGTCTGGGTCAGCGCGATGTCGACCTCGCCGAGGGCGAGAAGCCGGTGGATCCGGTCGGGCGGGAGTGTCGCGTCGATGGGGAGGTAGGCGGCGCCCGAGTAGAGGATGGCCAGGGCGGCGACGGCCTGTTCCCAGCCCTTCTCCATCACGATGGCGACCAGTTGATTCGGACGGGCTCCGGCGCGGCGCAGGCCGCGGCCGATGCGGCAGGCCATCCGGTCGAGGGAACCGTAGCTGAGGGTCCGATCCGCGGTGATCACCGCCGGCTCGCTGCCACGGCGTTCAAGGGCCGTGCCCAGGCGGTGCAGCAGCGCATCCGGAGCGGCCGTCGCCGTCTGGTTGACGCGTCGGCGCTCCGCCAGTTGGCGGTCGGGCAGGTGTACGGTCGTCCGCTCGTCCCAGGCGGTGTCGCTGGTGGCCAGCCGCTGTACGAGGTCTTGGTAGGCCGTGAACATGTCGTCGAGGAGTCCGGGGGCGAACGCGTCGTCGACGGAGTCCCAGGTGATGTTCAACTCGCCACGGTACTCAAGCGTGAGACATTCCAGGGTCAGCTGGGGTGCCTGCGCCAGCGTGTAGTTGATACCGCGAAGCCACTCGGGATCGAAGTCGTCGCTGAATCCGGAGCCGACGAACGTCGAGAAGACCACGGGCGCGATCGCGGTCGCCGGACCCGTGCGCCGCGCGAGTTCGCGCATGACGCGGATTCCGCTGTGGTCGCTGTGGTCCAGGTCCTGCCACAGCTGTGTCTGCAGGGCGGCGACACGTTCGGCGAAGGACCTGTCGGCGTCGGAACGGACCTCCAGGAGCGTGAGCGTCGTGAAGTCTCCGATGACCTGTCTGACCTGCTCGTGTACGGGCTTGCGGTTGTTCACGGTCAGGTTGAGGGTGAAGTCGGGAGACTGCGACCAACGGGCCAGCACGTCGGAGTAGGCGCCGGCCAGGGCGGCCGATGGAGTCAGCCCGCGCGCAGCAGCGCGGTCCCTGAAGCTTTGCCACTGCGAGGCGGGCAGGGCGTGGTGCCGGCGGTGGAAGCGCGGCGAGTCCAGAGCGGCCAGCGGACCGGCCAGCGGCAGGAGGGGTGCCGCCGGCAGGCTGTCCAGTCGGTCGGCCCAGTAGGCACGCGCGTTCTGCTGCTTGTCCGCCTGTTCCGGCCCGGTGACGGCGCGTTGGTAGTCCCGGAAGGTGAGACCGGTGACCGGCCAGGGGCGCTCCGGGTCCTCGTAACGGCCGGCGAGCTCCTCGACGAGCACCGCGAACGAGGCTCCGTCACAGATGAGCAGGTCCATGCCAAAGCGCAGCAAGGTGCGCTGGGCATCGAGTCGCGTGGCATGCACGTCGAACAGGGGCCACGTGTGGACGTCGCGCCGCCGCGCGGTCGACACGGTCCGCAGTTCTTCAAGACGTTCTTGCTGGTCTCCCGCGGACAACGAGGAGAGGTCTTCTCGGACGATGGTGAAGGCCGGCACCTCGGGCAACACCTGCTGGCGTCCGTCGTCGAGGATGACCACGCGGAGCATGTCGTGGCTCACGATCGCGGCGCGGAGCACGCGCTCGAACCGATCGACGTCCAGGTCAGTGGTGTCCAGTTCTACGTAGAAGGAGGCATCCACGTTGCCGAGTTCGTGGCCGGAATCACGGCCGTGCAGGTATGCCTGCTGAACATCGGTGAGATCGAACGGCTCGCAGCTGCCCGCGGGGTCGGCCAGCGCCTCCAGTGTGGGACGACTGTCCGTGGTCGGCGTGGCGGCCTGAACGAGGAGCTCGGTGATCTCCGGAACACTGACGCCGGCGGTCAGGGTGGCCAGGGGTACCTGTACGTCGAAGGCGGCGTCGAGGACGGTGCTGATGAGGGTCGCCTGGAGCGACTCGACCTGCAGGGGTGTCTCCTCGGGCACATCATCCGTCGGCAGTCCGGTGACCGCCGAAAGCAGATCGATGAGACCGACGCTGATGTACGCCCGCCGGTCTTCCACCGGACCGCTCGACTCGATGCCCAGGGCCATCGTCTCGACGGCACGCTCGATCGAAGACTCCGAAGAATCGCCCATTTTCCATTCCCCCTTCGAGGCCGGGCCGACGGGCCGAACCTGCTGAATGAACGTCACCGGTGAGGTGTGAGACGACGCATGTGATCGGCGCTGCCGCATACGGCTGGTACCAGGGGCTGCTGCCAGGGCGCGAGTCTTTCCGTTGAACCCGGCTTTAAGTCAACCCTGTTCTGTGCCGGCCCGGCGGGCGGAGCGCATGCCGACCCCGGTGCGTGAAGAAAGAAGCGCCAAAGGGCTTGACTTTGGAGTCGACTCCAAACTTTACGCTCCTCCCATTAGCGCAACCTTCCCCATTGACTGGCAGGTGACCAAGGATGAACGAGTTCGCCGCCTCGACCGGCGGCAACATAACTGTCCCGCCCGAAGCCGATGTCGAGTCCCGCCGATACCGCGTGATATCCGGCTGTGTCGAGTGCGCCAGTGACCTGACCGCTCTGCGCCGTGTTCCCGGCGTACGCGACGTGCGCGTCCTGTCTGCGACGGGCACTCTCGTGGTCGAGGCGCCGGCCACGCTGGACGACAACGTGTTGCTGAGGACGGCGAACGCGTCAGGCCTGCTCCTCGAGCCCGCTCACGCCGGCGCCGGCTCCGGCGCCGACCAGGCGGCCGAGCAGACGACGAAGCGGACCCGCTGGTGGCTGCGCCCCGAGATGATCACGTTGGAGATCGCCGCCGCGCTCCTGGTGGTCCTCGAGATCCTCGGATGCTACGACCAGACGCAGTCGCTTTCGACGATCCTCGCGTACCTGTGTGTGGCGGTTGGCATCGTCTATCCCGCGCGCACGGCCCTGATGATGCTCAAGGCCAAGCGGGTGTCCATCAACGTCCTGCTCGTCGTGGCCGTAGCGGGGGCGCTGGCGCTGGGCAAGGTGGCCGAGGCCGCGTGTGTGGTGGTGATCTTCTCCCTCGGCGTCGTGCTGGAAAGCTACGTCGCCGACCGGGCGCGCAAGTCCATCCAGAAGCTGATGGACCTCAGCCCCGCCATGGCGGAACGGTTCGCCGTCGACGGCACCGTCGAGCAGGTCGAAGTCGCCCAGCTCCAGGTCGACGACATCGTGCTGGTCCGCCCCAGCTCCCGGCTGCCGACCGACGGCACCGTCGTCCAGGGTTCCTCCTGGATCGACGCGTCCGCGATCACGGGTGAGTCCATGCCGGTGGAGGTCGAACCCGGCGCGGAGGTGTACGGCGGGACCCTGAACGGGCACGCGGCGCTGCGGATCCAGGTCACCAAGCCCTTCGAGGACACGGTCCTGGCCCGGGTCATCAAGGAGGTGGAGGAGGCTCAGCAGAACCGGGGCCAGGCGCAGCGGTTCGCCGACAAGTTCGGCACGATCTACACGCCGATCATGATCGCCCTGGCGGTCCTCATGGCGGCGTTCGGCCCGCAGGTGTTCGACATCTCCTACACCGACGCTCTCTACCGTGCGCTGGTCGTGCTGATCGTGTCCTGCTCGTGCTCCCTGGTGCTGTCCGTCCCGGTCAGTGTGGTCTCGGCCGTGGCGCGGGCGGCCCGCGACGGAGTCCTGATCAAGGGCGGTGCTTATCTGGAGCAGCTGGCGAAGCTGCGCTCCGTGGCCTTCGACAAGACCGGCACCCTGACGCTGGGACGGCCCACGCTCCTCCAGGTCCACCCGCTGGGCGGCTACGGAGAGAGCGAGCTGCTGACGCTGACGGCTGCCGTGGAGGCCGGCGCCACCCATCCGATCGCCGAGGCGATCGTGCGTGCGGCGCGGGAGCGAGGGATCGTCGTCACCCCGGCCGACGATGTCGAGATCATCCCCGGTGTGGGGGCCCAGTCGGTTATCGACGGGGCGATGGTTGTGGTCGGCAGGGTCGGCGACCTGCGCGGCGACCTGGCCGCGCAGGCCGCTCTCGACGCTGTCGAGAACGCCGGTGGGACGCCCGTCGCCGTCAGCGTGGACGGCCGCCTCATCGGCCTGCTGGGTCTCGCGGACGAGCTTCGCCCGGAGGCGACCACCGCGTTGAAGTCGCTCCGCCGGGTCGGTGTCACGCACACGACGATGCTCACCGGTGACCGGGAGCGGGTCGCCACCGCGATCGCCAAGCGGGTGGGCATCGAGAGCGTCCGCGCTCAGCTCATGCCGGAGGAGAAGAGCACGGCCGTCGCCTCGATCAAGGCGTCCGGGGTCACCGCGATGGTCGGTGACGGCGTCAACGACGCCCCGGCACTGGCCACCGCCGACGTCGCGATCGTCATGGGCGCTGCCGGCACCGATGTGGCCCTCGAAATGGCCGACGTGGCGCTGATGGCCGATGACCTCAACAAGCTCCCCTACGCGGTCGCGCTGGCCCGACGGGCGAACCGGGTCATCGCGCAGAACATCGCCCTGTCTCTGGCCGTCATTCTGTTCCTCTTGGTCTTCGCGGTCGGTGGCAGGTTCACCCTCACCCAGGGCGTGCTGATCAACGAGGCCTGGGCCCTGGTGATCATCGCGAACGGACTGCGACTCCTGCGGCTCCACTCGGCCTTGAAGGCGGCGGGTTCCATCTCCACGTCGGTCCAGCCGACGCCGGCGGCCCAGTCGGGCCAGGCGGCCCGTACGGCCGATTCCGCAGCCGGATCCGCGTCCGGCGACGCCGACGCCTGCGGGTGTGGCCCCAGCTGTGGCACGCCCAGCTCGGCGGCCCCGCTCCCCCTGGTGAATGTGCTCAGTGTGACGAGCTCCTCCGGCTCGGATGACGGGTGCGGGTGCGGGCCCAGCTGCGAGACCCCGAAGGCGGAGACCGTCGTGCTGCCCGAGCCGGCCGGCCCCGCCGAGGGTTGCTCCGACGGTGGGTGCGGCTGCTCCCCGACGCCGGCGAACGGCACGATCACGTCGCAGCGCCGTACGTGATCGCCTCCTGACCAGGAGCCCGACTGCATTCCCCCGCCAGTCGGGCTCCTGCCCTTTCGTACGGAACGTTGACTTGAAGCCGGGTTCAACGAGAACACTCCCGTGGACGGCTGCCCCGACGAGGAGACAACCAGATGTCAGCTGATGCGATCCGCCAACGGGATGTAGTGCGTGAGGAGCATGACGACCCCTCACATGTCCGCGGATGGACCTTGGCTGTGGTGTGTGTCACCACTTTCATGCTGCTGCTCGACGTGACAGTCGTGAACGTCGGACTGCCCAGCCTGCGGGATTCCCTGCACGCGAGCTTCGCCGAACAGCAATGGGTGATCGCCGCCTACACGCTGACGATGGCGGCGTTCCTCCTTTCCAGCGGATCGCTGGCGGACCGGATCGGGCGCAAGCGCGTCTTCACGCTCGGGCTGGTGGTCTTCACCCTCTCCTCGCTGACTGCCGGTCTGTCCGTGAACCCGTTGATGCTCAGCGTTGCCCGCGGCATCCAGGGTGTCGGTGCCGCGATGCTCTTCTCGGTCGGCCTCGCGCTGATCGGGCAGGAGTTCCGCGGCGCGCGGGCACGGGGCACCGCTTTCGGGGTGTGGGGTGCTGTCGGCGGCCTGGCCTTCGCCTTCGGCCCGCTGATCGGCGGCTCGCTGACCACGTCGCTGGGCTGGCAGTGGATCTTTCTCGTCAACGTGCCGATCGGCGTCCTCGCCTTCCTTCCCACCGTGCGCCGGCTGCGCGAGTCCCGGGACCCCGATGCCCATGGAGTCGACCGGGCCGGGATGATCACCTTCGGGCTGGGCCTGGCTCTGCTGCTGTTCGGATTCATGGCCGGGAACTCGTTGGGCTGGGACTGCCCACCGGTCCTGTTCGGCTTCGGGTTCGGCGTGGCCCTGCTGGCGCTCTTCGCTGTCATCCAGCACAACAAGGGCCAAGCGGCCATGCTGGATCTTTCGTTGTTCCGGATCCGCTCGTTCAACGGCGTCGCCTGGGGGACCTTCCTCAACAATGCGGCGAGCCTGGCCGCGGTCTTCCTCCTCATCTCCTACATGCAGAACGTCCTGGGCTATACGGCGTGGGAAACGGGGCTCCGGTTCATGCCGCTGACCCTCACCCTGTTCGTGGTGGCCCTCCTGACCGGGCGATTGGGCAGCGCCGTCGCGCCGGGGCTGCTGCTCGGCACGGCCATCGCGCTGATCGCCGTCGGTCTGGGACTGGTCACCCTGGTGAAGCCCACCAGCGACTGGACCGCCCTGCTGCCGAGCCTGCTTGTGATGGGGATGGGCATGGGCATGTTCAATCCGCCGCGCGCGGCGGTCACCGTCGGCGTCGTGGGTCCGGCTCGGGCCGGCATGGCCTCCGGGGTGGGTCAGACCTTCCAGCAGGCCGGTGTGGCGCTCGGCGTGTCAGGCTTCGGCGCCCTGTTCCAGAGTTGTGTCGAGTCGGCGTTCACCCAGTCCGCCGCCGGCCGTCAGCTGGGTGATCAGGCCGACTCCGTCGCCCACGAGGTGGCCACCGGCGCGCTGAGCGACCTGGGCAAGCTGGTACCGCCGTCCATGGTCGACGCGGCGACCACCGCGGCCCGCGTCGCGTACGTGGACAGCCTGACCGAGGTGGTCCGCCTCTGCGCTCTGGTCGCGGCGATCGGCGCCGTGCTCGTCTTCACCCTCATCCGGCGCAGCGATCTGCACGAGAGCGCGCTGGGGGGCAGGTCCTAGCCGGACGGCGGGACAGCCACGCTCGTACAGCGGTGGCAGCCGGAGAGCGTCCGCTCCGGCTGCCACCGTTTTTCAGGCCGACTCCGCCGACTGCGGCTTCCATACGCCGGGGGCTGGGTCCGGGCACTCCTGACTGGGCAGTTGCCCCACCATCGCCGCCAACTCGTCGAAGAGAGCCGTGAGCCGGTCGACCTCGGTGCGGACTTCGTCCATGCGCCTGCGCAGGATCACGGCCGCGTCGCCACACGGGCAGGTGCCCGTGTCCCGGATGCTGAGCAGGTCACCAATGTCGCTCAGGCTCAGGCCGAGCCGCTGCGTACCCTGGATGAACTTCATGCGGTCTATCGCGTCGTCCCCGTAGCGGCGATAGCCCGCGCCGTTCCGCGGAGCCTTGGGCAGTAAGCCGAGCCGTTCGTAGTAGCGGATGGTGTCCGTGGTCGTCCCCGTTGCACGGGCCAGCCCAGCGACGGACATGCCGTTCTGCTTCGGCACCTTCGCCTCGATGTTCGTCAACGTCGGTTCTCCCCCTGTGAGTTCTGGTCGTATGAACAGCGCGGGGCCGACCGGGAGGGAGTCCTCCGGGCCGGCCCCGCTGTCTGACGTGGTCAGTAGCGATAGAGCTCGGGCTTGAACGGCCCTTGGACGTCCACACCGATGTAGTCGGCCTGCTCCTTGGTGAGTGTGGTCAACTCACCGCCGAGCGCCTCGAGGTGGATCGTGGCGACCTTCTCGTCCAGGTGCTTGGCGAGTCGGTGGACGCCTCTCTCGTAGTCCTCGTGCTTCGTGAACAACTCGACCTGGGCGATCACCTGGTTGGAGAAGCTGTTGGACATCACAAAGCTCGGATGGCCCGTGGCATTCCCGAGGTTGAGCAGACGGCCCTCGGACAGCACGATGACCGAGTGTCCGTCCGGGAAGACCCACTCGTCCACCTGCGGCTTGATCGGGTTCCTGCGGACGCCCGGGTAGCGGGCCAGTCCCGCCATGTCCAGCTCGTTGTCGAAGTGTCCGATGTTGCCGAGGACCGCCTGGTGCTTCATCTGCGCCATGTCCTCGGCCATGACCACGTCCTTGTTGCCCGTGGTCGTGATCACGATGTCGGCGATCGACAGCACGGACTGCAGCCGGGCCACCTGGTAGCCGTCCATCACCGCCTGCAGGGCACAGATGGGGTCGATCTCGGTGACGATGACGCGGGCGCCCTGGCCCGACAGCGACTCCGCGGCACCCTTGCCCACGTCACCGTAACCGCAGACCACGGCGACCTTGCCGCCGATCAGGACGTCGGTTCCGCGGTTGATGCCGTCGATGAGGGAGTGACGGATGCCGTACTTGTTGTCGAACTTCGACTTGGTCACGGAGTCGTTGACATTGATGGCCGGCCACAGCAGCTCGCCGCCCGCCGCCATCCGCTCCAGCCGCATGACACCCGTGGTGGTCTCCTCGGTCACCCCGAGAATCCGTGACCCGATCGCCGTCCACTTGTCCGGCGCGGCTGCGAGCGAGGTCCGGAGCAGGTCCAGTACGGTGGCCCACTCCTCGGAGTCGGTCTCCTGGGTCTCGGGAACGCGCCCGAGACGCTCGTACTCGGCGCCCTTGTGAACCAGCATCGTCGCGTCGCCGCCGTCGTCGAGGACCATGTTGGCACCCTGCCCGTCGGGCCAGGTCAACATCTTCTCGGTGCACCACCAGTACTCCTGGAGGGTCTCTCCCTTCCAGGCGAACACGGGTACGCCCGTCGGCGCCTCGGGGGTGCCGTCGGGCCCGACCACGACGGCGGCCGCCGCGTGGTCCTGGGTGGAGAAGATGTTGCAGGAGGCCCAGCGGACCTCGGCACCCAGGGCGACCAGGGTCTCGATGAGGACGGCCGTCTGGACGGTCATGTGCAGGGAGCCGGAGACACGGGCGCCCTGCAGGGGGCGGGTATCGGCGTACTCGGCTCGCAGGGCCATCAGGCCGGGCATCTCGTGCTCTGCGAGCTGGATCTCCTTGCGGCCGAACTCGGCCAGGGCCAGGTCGGCGACAGCGAAGTCGATCCCGTTGAGGGATTGCAGGCGGGCGTCGTCCGGCGCCTGCTCTGTGTGCGTGGTGGACACGATGGATCTCCGGTATTCGTCGAAGTCGGCGACGACCGCAGGGTGCGGTTCGGTCGCTCGGGGGCGGGTCGAAAGCCAGGGGCCGCTGCGGCCGGGGCGCAGGCGCTGCGGTGACGGCAGGCCCGGGCCCCGGCCGTGAGGCGGGCCGGCGGCCCAAGGGATCAACTGCCGGTTGTCGCCAGCAGAAGGCCGAATTCGGTCTCCGCGACGGCCAGCGCCTGGGCTTGGGTCAACACCAGACCCTGCCGTTGCGGATTCCCGGTCAAGTGGCGCTCGCCCAGTTCGGGTGCGGCGTGGAACTCGGTGTGCTGGCAGGCCTTGGCGATCGGACCGCTGCACTCGACAGTGGCGAGCACCACGACCGTGCCGGCCGGTTCGAAGTGCCAGCTACCGTCGGGTTCTCGTCTGACACTGATCTGCTGACCGGTGCCTGGGTCGTGGGAGACGATCGTGGCGGCGGTGCCGGCCATGAGCGGAATGCCGAGGGCATCGATCGCGCACATGGCGGTCAGCGGCGGCCCACCCTGGATGGTCACCCGGTGCGGGGAGGGCACGGCGGACAGCGGATAGGCGATCTCGACCCGGTCACAAGCGGAGTTGAGGTGCACGAGGTCCGCGTCGGCCAGTGCCCTGATGGCAGGGCCGGGGTCGAGTCCGTGCCGCAGAGTGAGCCGGCGCACCCACCCGACCCTCGGTCCGCGGCCCGTGTTGAGGAACTCCCTCAGGAGCTCTTGATGGACGGTGCGCAGGGCCGAGGACAGCTGCCCCTGGCTGTGCGCGATCCCCCCTCGCGCGACGGCGTCGATGCCCTGCGGGAGAAAGTCGCTGAAGCAGAGGTCGCCCTCGGGCACGGGAGTCTCCGGTCGCGCGCTCGGCCCGTGGTCAGGGAGCAAGCTCGGGCTCCCTCGATGCGGACGGAGCCGTCTTGGCGCGCCACCGGCGGGTGAAGTAGGAGATCGGCAGGATCACGAGGCTGACGCACACACCGATCAGCAGGACGGACCCGCCCCACTGAGTCCCCCCGAAGACCAGGAGCACCACGTTCACCGCGCACAGGACCACGGCCAAGGGTCTGGCATACCGGCCCAGGCGGAAGCTGCCGGGTCGGCCGGCCGGATGCTTGCGCATCATGAGGTAGGCGATGGGCAGGAGGACGAACACCGCCAGGTAACCGAAGTTGGCAGCGGCCACGACGTCGACCACGTTGGTGCCGAAGACGATCAGCAGCAGTCCGATGACCACCGCGTCCCAGGCGATGGAGCCGACCGGCGCTCCGCGCTTGTTGATCTTGCCGAAGGCGGAGGGAAGGTGGCCGTCCTGCGCCATCTGGTAGATGGTCCGGGACGAGCCGATGATGAAGGTCTCGGCTCCGAGGATGAGGACTGCGGTCAGACCGAGCTGTACGAAGATCTCGCCCGTGGAACCCAGCAGGACGTTGCCCGCGTGGGCGAAGACCTCGAAGGGGTCGGCCTGGATGCCGTCGACGCCCGAGAGTGCGAACATCGCGATCGGCACGGCGCCGAAGGCGACGAAACAGATGATGGCCGATGTCGACATCACCCGCTTCATGGTGCGTTCGGGCTGCCGGATCTCCGCGCACACCGTGGAAGCCATCTCGGCGGCGTAGGAGGACCAGGTGGCGACGAAGCTCCACTTCGCGATGAGTGCCAGCTGCGCCCAGAACCCGTCCTTGGCTCCGGTTTCCGCCGGCAGCACCGAGGGGAACGCCTGCGAGAGATCACTCGAGTGCGGGCGTGCCACCGGACACAGGACGACCACCAGGACGACGGCCACCGCGACGAGGGCCAGCACACCGTTGATCACCGTGGAGAGCTTCAGTCCCAGCGCGGTGATGAAGTAGAGGACCGCGGCGATCGCGAGCGCCAGTACGACGGGAGAGACTCCCGGCAGCCACTGGTCCCTGAGGAAGGTCGCGGCGAGGATCAGGTTGACCGCGATACCCGGGGTCCAGGCGAACCAGTAGCACCAGGCGGAGAGGGCGCCCATAGTGGGAGAGCCCTGCGCGCGGACGCGGTAGGCGAACTGGGCCGTGCCGCCGGCCCGTTCGGGGAAGCGGGAGGCGAGTTCGGCGATCAGCAGGCATTGTGCGCCACCCACCGCGGCCGTGACGATCCATACCCAGATCGACACGTTGCCGAGTTCCGCGGCCATCGCCCCCAGGGACACGACGACCATGAGTGAGCCCCCCGTGGCGACCAGGACCGCAGTCAGCCAGGACGAGGTGATGGGCAGGCCGCTGCGGCCCGGGAAAAGCGGTGTTTCCGCTCCTGTGATAGGTGCACCCGTTTTGGGCAGCACGGTTTCAGATCTGTCTCCGAGCAATTTGTTGCTCCAGCCGGACTGGACGGTAATGAAACCGTCAACTATTTGGCGGCGGTGATTCTGGAACAGGCACGGAAGAAAGCAGCGCGCTCACTCTGCACGGCAACAGCAACGAGTGATTCAAAGCATCGCGAAAACGATGACTCAACAAATCCGTGACACGTCACGGCGGCAGCGCTCGACGGTCCAGAAAGCTAGACCACGACGATCGGCTGCGCAACCATATCGCCACTTGGCTGGAACATGATGGCTGAAAACAATCGCGACGGATCGGCATACCGTCGGATCGCGAGGGGAATATGACGCTCCGGTTTCCTTAAATGAGAGGCAAAATCCCCTGCACAAGGGCCGTGGTAACACTGGACAGACACCTCTGGGCCGGCGCTTCAGCAGCAGGGGCGCCGGCCCGGGCGGGTGTCACACGCCCGACACCTGAGAGGGCCTCGGATCCAGCGCGCAGCAGTCGTCCTGGCCATCGACCTGGGAGTCGGTCGCCAGCGGGCCATCGGGGCCCATGTGCGGACAGTCGCACAGGGTCAGGCACTCGCAGTCCAGGGTCTGGTCGATGAGCCGAAGCAGGCCGTTCAGGGCTTCGATCTCGCGCTCGACCTCCGATCGGCGGACCGTGGCCACGTGGCGCCACACGCCACCGCCGACTCCGTTGCCCTGCAGCAGCGCGGAGATCTCCGTGAGGCTGAACCCGATCCTCTGACAGATCTTGATCGCCGACAGACGGTGCAGGACAGCGGGCGGATAGTGCCTGCGGCCGGCCAGCTTCACACCCTCAGGGATCAAGCCACATCGCTCGTAGTACCGCAAGGCCGAAGTGGCTATACCCGCCCTCCGCGAGACCTCGCTTATCGACAGCAACGCGTCGTCCATTGACTCCCCCGAGAGTGTTGACTTGAAGCTGACTTCAACGGCAACACTACCGTCCGAGAGATCAGCCATCCAGGCCTCAGCTCCAGACAGAAAGGGCAAAGCTGCCTTGCCCTGCTCACGGGCAAAGGGCGTTTCGTGCGACTTGCGCGGAGCGTTCACTTTCGCGGTAGCCAGCATATGGACATGATCTCTTGAGGCACTCTGCTAGGCCCTCGAAAGTGCGCACGGCAACGCATCGACAAGCGCTCTGTTTAAGAGCTCCCCGCGCTGGGGAGCAAAAGTGACTGCTCTGAGGGAGTGACGTGGCTAATCTTCTGAAGAAGGCCTACAACGCAACATGGGGCAAGTACGTCTTCGCCGGGATGTACGACAAGTTCCTGTCCCACGTGGAGAAGCACGGCCTGGCGGAGAAGCGGGCCCAGATGCTGGCACCGGCATACGGGCGCACGATCGAGCTGGGCACGGGTACCGGCCTCAACCTGCCGCACTACCCGGACGCGGTCGACGAGCTGATACTCACCGAGCCCTACCCGCCGATGGTGGCCAAGCTGGAGGAGAAGGTCCGCAACGACCCGCGGCGCATCCAGCTGACGGTGGCCGGCGCCGAGCGCCTGCCGTTCCCCGACGACAGCTTCGACACCGTCGCGGCGGCGATGATCCTCTGTACGGTGCCCGACCCCGACACCGCCCTGCGGGAGATCGAGCGGGTCCTCAAGCCCGGCGGCCAGTACCTGTTCCTGGAGCACGTGCGCAACCGCGACCCGAGGATCGCGCGCCGTCAGGACTTCGTGCAGCTCGGCTGGTACTGGTTCGGCAACGAGTGCCACTGCAACCGGCCGACGCTCGACACCCTGGCGCAGTCCTCGCTGGAGGTTGTCGACCTCGACGAGACCAAGATGCCGGGAGCGTGGGAGTTCATCGAGGCGATGGCCATCGGCCGTGCCGTCAAGATGCCCAACGGCGCCAAGAAGGCCGAGAAGGAGACCGCGAAGGTGAGCGTGGGCAAGGCCGGCAAGGACTCGGACTGCGGCTGCTGACACGCGAGCGGGGATGTCCCTCCTGGAGCCATGACCTCCCCTGGGTCAGAGCCCCTGTGTGTACCCCCGCTCTGGCCTGATGATGCGGCACTTCCTTGCATCAGGTCGGCCCGGCGGCAAGAACCGTCAAACGCAGTGCCCGGCGGACGCGGACCCCCATCCCGCGTCCGCCGCCTCCCTTGATCGCCTTCAGCCGGTTGAAAAGGACAACCCAAGTGACCTACATCATCGCTCAGCCCTGCGTCGACATTAAGGACCGGGCGTGCATCGAGGAGTGCCCCGTGGACTGCATCTACGAGGGGGAGAGGATGCTGTACATCCATCCCGACGAGTGCGTCGACTGCGGAGCGTGCGAGCCGGTCTGCCCGGTCGAGGCCATCTTCTACGAGGACGACGTGCCCGAGCAGTGGAAGGAATACGTCCAGGCGAACGAGGAGTTCTTCGTGACCCTCGGCTCGCCCGGCGGCGCCTCCCAGGTCGGCGTGGTCAGTGCGGACCCCCAGTGGATCAAGGACCTTCCTCCTCAAGGGGAGTGAGCGACACACCGTGACGCATCTCCTGACGGTCGCCGACGTCGCCGCCCGCTCCGGACTCAGCGCCAGTGCCGTGCGCTACTACCACCGCATGGGCCTCCTCACCGCACACGACAGAGCCCGCGGAAGCCATCGCCGCTTCGACGAAGCGGTTCTCGACCGCCTGCGCTTCATTCGGTCCGCTCAGCGGCTGGGCCTGAGCCTGGCTGAGATCACCGAGCTGCTGTCCGTACGCGACGGTGCACCAGGTCCCCTGACGGAGAGCCTGCTGCGCCGACACCTCGGCACGTTGGACACCGAGATGGCCCTGCTCCGAGAACTCCGCCAGGAGATGACCACGCTGCTGCGCCACGCAACCGACTCCGTGGACCTTCGCGTCCGCGGGCCGGGCTGACCGCGGCACTCAATCCCCGGCGCACTGGCAGCACCTGCCCGCCCGCCACGAAGACAAAGCCCGCCCGAGCACAGCCGGCCAAAGGCGGAATCATGCCCAAACGCGCCTCGCAGCCCAGCCTCGCCGTCGTCGTCCTCCTCCTCACCGCCGCTGCGGCCACCGCGATCCTCGCCGGCGCCGCGACGACCGCGGACGATGCCGTCGCCCGCATTCTCTTCACGATCGCCCTCGTCACCCTCGCCTGCTCCTGCATGCTCGTCCGGCGCCGCGACAGACGGGCGCGTCGATCACAGGGAGATCCCTCCCGCGCAGACCCTCCGAGCTGCGGCTGAGCAAACCAGCCGAGCAGGGAAAGCCGCAGATGACGGCACGTACGGCTCAATTTCCGGTGCCTGGATTTGACCTTCGAGACGACTTGAAGGTCTACCGTTTGTCTCGTGAGCACCATGCTGATCTCCCAGCTGGCCGAGCGCACCGGCGTGCGCGCCAGCACACTGCGGTTCTACGAGAAATTCGGTCTCCTCCAGGCGGAGCGGACCGCCAGCGGATACCGGATCTACGACGAAGATGCGGTGGAGCGGCTTTCCTTCATCACCACGGCCAAGCAGCTCGGCCTTCCCCTCGAGGAGATCGCAGACCTTCTGAAGGTCCGGGAAGGCGGAGACTGCGCCGACGTCAGGACAGAGCTGCGTTCCCGCCTGCAGTCGCGCATCGGCGACGCCGAAGAGCACATCGCCGGCCTGGGCACCTTCATCACCACTCTGCGCAGAGTGGTCGAGCATCTCGACGGACTCCCCTCTCGCGAAGGCCCGTGCGATCCCGCCTGCGACGTGCGCACGAGCGTGGAGCAGGGCGTGGCCGACAAGACCGAGAGCGGGACGGCACCCGCTGAGGACTCCGCACGCTGGCGTTCAGCCCCCGTAGCCTGCAGCCTGACAGCTTCCTCGCTCATGGAGCGGACCGAACGCTGGCATCTCGTACTGTCCGGGAGCACCGTCGAACCCATCGACGACGGGGTGCGTCTGACCCTGCCCGTCGAACGCGCCGGCGCCTTCACCGAGCTTGCAGTCGCCGAGCAGCAGTGCTGCCCCTTCTACGACTTCCGCATCCATCTCGACGGCGGTGCGATGCGGGTGGAGATCCGCTCGCCCGAGGAAGGCGCGACAATACTGGCCGAGCTGTTCGCGCCGACGCCCTGACCCACCGTACGCCTCAGAGAAGAGAATCGTCCCGCCATGCTGGTAGCCCGCTCCGTCGTCCTGTTCGTCGTCGCCGCCCTCTTCGAGATCGGCGGTGCCTGGCTGGTGTGGCAGGGCATCCGGGAGAACAAAGGCGCGGTCTGGGTCGGTCTGGGCATCGTCGCCCTGGGTATCTACGGCTTTGTGGCCACCCTCCAGCCCGACGCGAACTTCGGCCGCATCCTCGCCGCGTACGGCGGTGTGTTCGTAGCCGGCTCCCTGGCCTGGGGAATGATCGCCGACGGGTACCGCCCCGACCGCTGGGACATGGGCGGGGCCGTCATCTGCCTCGTCGGCATGGCGGTCATCATGTACGCACCCCGGCACCATTGATCCTCCGCGCTCGGGAATGGCGCCCCCAGGCCCTCCGCGACCAGCGAGTGGTTGACGCTGGACACCGGTTCCCCCGATTTCTCCGTAGCCGTACGGGATCCTGACGCCGCCGCCACGACGTCCCAGAGCGGACCGGGTAACTGCGGGCAATCATGGTGCGCTCAACGTGACGGGCGCGCGAGAATCGCGAAGTGATCAGGAATCTGCTGCAAGAGCCACTGCCCCGTGCGCAAGGGATCCAGGACGACCAGGGGGAAGCGGTTGGCGACGCTTACCGTCGCTTGTCTGCCGCCGCCGCGGCCGACGATCGTCCCTTGATCGTCGGATCGGCGAAGGAACTGGTCGAGAGCGTCGCCCGGGTAGCGCTCGTTTCCTACGGCCGTGTCGTAGCTGATGGCGACGACTACACGAAGGTGCAGGCGGCGGCGCACAAGGTCATCGAGCATGTCATCGGGCCGGCGGTTCCTGGAAACCACCCCCTGCGCCAGATACCCGAGTACGCCAGGAAGATGGCGGCTCAGCTGCGCGAGCTGCGCAATGCCTACGGAACGGGCCATGGTCGCGCCGTCGTCCACAACATCACGGACGAAGTGGTCGACACATCGGTCCACGCGGCACTCCTGTGGGTGCGCTGGGCCATGGCCCGGCTCAAGAGTGTGCTCCTCGGTACGGTTGCCCCTCTGGTGAATGACCTGCAGAACGGCTCCGTTTTTTACAGTGGTGACCTTGCGGTCCGCCTGGAGGCGGCCAACATCCCAGGGCTCGAGCAACCGGAACAACATCGTCTTGGCGTCGCTGTCGGACAACAGGCGGTCAATGAGACCTTCACCGTCCGCATTGACGGCATTCGCGCCTGCGCGCTTCACCCCGACAGGTGGCCGGACTCCTACCGGGAGGGAGTGGTGCATGGGTTGTTCATCAACGCGGATGGCCAAGCCCACGCGTACGCTCCTGCCAGTGCTGACTGCGCAGCCGAGCTTCTCCAGCACCACTCCGCGCCCGCTCGCGTCCTCGCTGATCTTTCCACCGTGCTGGCGGCAGCCTCCTGGTCGCTGATGTTCCAGCAGAGTCACGCAGAGATCATCGATGCCGTGAAGACCGCGTCGGCCAAAATGCCGAACGAGGCGACAGAGATCTGGTCCGAGATCATCGCGGACCTCGAGTCCCGCGCGCCCCACGGCGAACGCTGAGACGAGGCGTGGCCCGGCCCGACCGACCACGACCCTTCACCTCTCCATGGAACACGCCCACCAGTGGCATCGGCACCGGTCGCCTACGTTTGAACAGGAGCCCTGTGTGATCAACGAAACAGACGGCCCCGGCCCGTCCATCGACGCGAAACCGACGCGCTATGGCGACACCACATTCCGGTCCCGGCTCGAAGCCGACTGGGCCGCGACCCTCGACGGCAACGACATCGCATGGCAGTACGAGCCTGAGACCATCGCCCTGGACTCCGGCGCTCTCTACCTCCCGGACTTCTGGCTTCCCGAGCTCGGCACATGGATCGAGGTCAAGGGTCCGGGTATACCGCGTACAGAGAAGACCAAGGAGCTGGCCCGTACTCGCGCTTGCCAATGCGAGGGCACCTGCGGTTGCCGGTGGCCCGGCGGCGAGTTCGTCCTCATCGGCAGGCCGGCTCTGCCTACTGAGTGGAATGAGAGCGGCCACCGGCCACGATGGGGTTACGCGAACTGGGAAACTCCCTTCGGACCATCGACGTACTTCGTGAACTGCCCGGCGTGCACCCGGGCACAGTGGACCACTCTCCGGCGGCCTTGGCGCTGCCGCGCCTGCCGCACCACGCTCGAAAAGGAACAGCTGTACAGGCCTGCCGACCGGTTCGTCAGGTTCGTCGAGAGCACGGGCGCCGGGCTCTTCGCCATGCCCGACCTCGGCGGCCCGTTCACCAATGCGGAGCTGGGTCTCGTCCAGGAACGCGACGAGGACATCCCATAGGCAGGCTTCTCGCGAGCGTTACCCGTAGGAAGTCGCCGCCGACGCTCGACGATGGCTCTGGCCTCGCGACGGCCCGCACTTCGCCGGCCACCGCTGTAATCCCGCCGGTCATGAGGCTCGCACAGAGCTCACCGCGCGCGCGTCCAGCCACGCACCGGAGCGCGGCCAGTCGGGCGCCACGTTTCATGGCCGTTCTTCAGAGCAGGTGCTGGTTGGGCGCCTGGGCGGATTCGGCGAGTTCCGGAAGCTCCAAGACAGTGATGCCGGCATCCTCGAGGAGCTCAGTGCCGTCGGCGCCGAGCACGAACGTATCGGGCTCCCGCCAAGCGGTGACGACGCGACGGATCCCGGCGTAGCGGATGAGCCGGGCACACGGCTGGGGCCGAGAGGCCCTCTTGGCGCAGGGTTCGAGGGAGCTGTAGATCGTGGCGTTGCCCAGCCGCGGGTCGCCGGCCGGGAGCTTGGCGAGCGCGGCCTCCTCGGCGTGGTCGAGCGGGTCGTGCTCGCGAGAGTAGCCGCGGGCGAGCTCGGTGCCGTCGGCGGCAACGATAACCGCGCCGACGGAAAACGCGGTCGTCGAGGGCGGGCACAGGGTGGCGAGCTGGCAGGCGAGCGCGAGCCACGCCCGGTCAGCGGCGTTGGGCTCGCGGTCGGCGCCTGGCGCGCTCGCAGGGGGAGGGATGGTGCTCATCGGGGCTCCGTCGAGATGTCCTTGGGGGCGTAACGCAGGAGTACCACATCGCCGATCTGCCGGGTCTCCAGGAGTCGAAGGCGGCTAGTGGGGCCTCCGAGGTAGTGGGCGGGGCCGAGCATGCGGACGGCGTCGGGCTGGCCGACGAGGAGCGGGGCGATGACGAGGTGGAGCTCGTCGGCGAGTGCTTGCTCGAGGAGTTGGGTGTGGATGGTGCCGCCGCCCTCGACCATGAGGCGGTGGATCCCGTGGGCCCCACCGAGTACGTCCAACGCGACGGGCCAGGTGTGCTCGGTGGGGACGACGACGATCTCGGCCAGGTCACCGAGCGCCGCCCGCGCCTTCCTACCGGCTTCCTGGCCGACGGCGAGTACGAGCTTCTCTCCTCCGTGATGCCAGAACCTCCAGTTCGGGTCCAGGTCCCCGGTGCCGGTGATCGTGACCTTCAACGGGTACTCCGGCCGGCCGGCGGCGACCCGGGCCGCGCGGCGCTCCTCGGAGTTCACGAGGAGGCGGGGGTTGTCGGCGCGGAGGGTGCCGGCGCCGACGAGGATCGCGTCAACGGAGGCGCGGACGGAGTCGACGCGGTCGAAGTCCTCCTTGTTGGACAGCATGAGCCGGTCTTCACCGGGGCGGGTGTCGAGGAAGCCGTCGATGGAGACCGCAGCGGACAGAAGAACGTAAGGGCGAGACACGGAGAACTCCAAGGGTGAGCAGATCAAGCAGGGTGTAGCACGATGCGGTCGAGCGCGGCCCGGAACTCGGCAACGCCTTCGTCACCCGCCGCAGGGGCAAGCGCCAGGTCCAGCCGACCCAGCTGGCCGATGATCCGGGCGGACCCGGTCTCGGCCGCGATCCCAACAGCCTGCGTACCGATCCTGGCTGCCAGCGTCATGTTCCCGGTGCCCGCGTGGGCACGCGCTGCCCGGGCCAGGTAGACCCCTCGGTCGCGCCGATACATCGCCGGCAGCGCCGCGATCGCGCTGTCGAAGCCGACGGCGGCCCGCTCGTAGTCCCCGAGTGCGGCAAGGGAACGGGCACGGGCAGTCCTGATGTACGCCTCATCGAGCCACGAGCCCCAGACTCCGTCGACGTCCGCACGGCCCAGCAGGGTGAGGGCGGTCTCGTATGCGCGATGGGCTTCGGTGCCTTCGCCGAGTATCGCGTGCGCGTGCGCCTCGTGGAGGACGGCGATGACTTCGAGCCGGCTGCCCGGCCGGGCTGTGCGCCGGGCGGCAGCGGCGAGGCCCAGGCCGTCGGCGGGATGGCCGGTATCAACAGCGAGCTGGGCCTTGCGAGCGAGGATGTACGTGGTGAGATCGGTGTCGCCGGTGATATGGGAGGCGTCGAGCGCCTTCGCCGTATGGCCGTATGCGGCGCGATCGTCACCGATGTCCTGGGCGAACCAGCCGGCCAGCTCCTCGTACCGCGTCTCCAGGGCCAGAAGGTCGGCCGCGTCAGCACCGCGGGCTGCCCGACGCCGCGCGGCAAGCGCGACAAGCTGCTGCTCCAGCGCGGGCAGCACGTGCCGGGGGCCCATGAGGTTGTCGGCTTGGATCATCACACGGCGAAGGCGTGCGAAGTGCTCGACGGGGGATCCCATGTCGGCGACCTCGGTCGCGGTCGCCACTGTCGGGCCCGGGAGCGCGGTAGCTGCAAGGCCGGCGAGCCCGGAGGCGAGAACGACACGACGAGGAACGGGCACGAAGAGGATCCTTCCGTGGATTCGGGCAGGGACGACGACCGTGTCCGTGTCGTCGTCGACTGAGCCTGCCTGCCCGAACGCCCCGAAGGCCAGGACCTCTGGGGCGCTGGCTCCATGACTCCACGCATTGGCCCCATGGACCTGTGTCACGGTTCTGGACACGGAGGCGGGATGCACCTGGGGCTGTGCCCCCTCGGCCCAGTCCCAGAGGCGAACCAACGCCCCGGCAGCGTCGAGGGCCTCGTCGAGCGCAACTGCGGCTTGGCGGGGGACGGGGCGTTCGGCACGCTCGAACCGCCCCAGATGGGAGCGGTCGATCAGGGCCTTGCGGGCAAGTGCCTGCTGCGACAGGCCGCGAGCTTCCCGGAACTGGCGTAATTCGTAGCCCCATCGGTGCCACGGGCTGGCGTCCGGCGTCAGCTCACTCGGCTGCTGCCCCATGCCTCCCCCTCGTGAACTCCTGCCCGCCTTGCGGGTGCTTTCGACGGCTCCGCCTGCAGCTGGATGGGGCCAGAGGGGCCAGCGCACGGGGCTCCATGCGAAGTCTCCCGGCGAGGCTGCCCGGCCGTTTTCATCGTCGGTACGAGCTGATCACACCGTATCCGAACGACGCATGCCGAGGCCCTCATTCGCTCATTGCGGAGAAGCGGGCGGCCGGTTCGCGCGCTGCGACGCGACAACCGGGCGCTTCCCCTCAAGGGCTGAGGTACGACCCGTGAGAAGGCGATCATGGAACGAATCGGAAGTCTGGGCAGCGTGATCGACGCCCTCGAGCATCGGACGAGTCTCACACTGCCCGCGGATGAGCTGGCGCCGAGTCGCGCCCGCTCCTTCACTCGCGCGGCCCTGATTGCCTGGGGAGTCGAAGACCTCCTGGACGAAACCGTGCTGATCGTCAGCGAGCTCACGACAAACGCCGAGCAGCACGGTCGCCTGCCTGCCGAACCTGACAACTGGCCGAGTGCGGCGGACAGGAACGTTGACGAGATCACGCTGACGCTCGCCTTTCAGGCTGACGTCGTGGGGATCGAGGTGGAGGACAACTCCCCGGAGCCCCCCGTCCCGCGGATCGCCTCCCTCTACTCGACCGGCGGACGTGGCCTGCTCCTCGTATCCGCCCTGGCTGACGTCTGGACCGCCTGTCCCAAGAAGGACGGCAGCGGCAAGCGGGTGCTCGCCTTCGTGAAGCGCCCCGAGAGCTCCATCGCCCCCTGATCCACTCCACCGGAGATACCTCATGTCCACCCTGCTCCCGCCCTCGCCCTTGCCTCTGAAGGCGCTGCTGCTCGACCTCGACGGCGTGCTCCTCGACACCCGCCCGGTGATGGAGTGCGCATGGCAGCAAGTCCTGAACGAGCACGGTCTCGACGTACCGTTCGAGGAGTACGAGCGCCACCTCGGCCGACCGTTCGGCGACATCATGGAGCGTCTCGGGTTCGCCGAGTCCGAGCGGCTTCACCGTACGTATGACGCGGCGTCGATCGCGGCGGCCTACCGTGCGCGCGAGTTCGACGGTATCGCGGAGGTTCTTCACGCCTTCGTCGCCGCCGGCTGGCTCCTCGGCATCGTCACGTCCAAGCCCCTTGACCGGGCCACCCCCCTCTTGGCCCGCCTCGGCTGCCCGTTCTCCACGGTGCGTACGCCGAACGGTGGTGGGCGCGGCAAGCCCTCGCCGGACCCGGTTCTCCTCGCCTTGATCGACCTGGGTGTCGACCCCGCCGACGCCGCGTACGTGGGCGACATGGCGGTCGACCAGGAAGCCGCCCGCCGCGCCGGAGTTCCGTACGTCCACGCGGCCTGGGGGTACGGCTGCCCGGGTGCCCCCTCCCCCGTGGTTGCCGAGTCCCCGAAGGACCTGCTGAGGCTCCTTTCCCCGGGCCCCTTCCTCGAAGGGGGTCTGTTGTGACCACGCCCTCTCGCCATGTCCATGGTCTGGCGCGGGCCGACATCGACGGACAGCCCGCGTGGGCACTGGTCGGTGAAGCCTCGTTCGCGACTCTGGCATCCGACGGGATCACCACGAGCGAGCTGGAGACTCTGCCCCTGGACACCCAGGAGCACGAAGCCCTGGTCGAGCGTGTCCTGGACGCACTCCAGTGGTACGGGGCCTATCTCAGGACGACGCCGGGCGGGGCCGGGTGGCTGTACGTGCAGCACGTACCGGTCCGGCGCCTGGTGGCTCACGTCGTACGCAAGCTGATGGCCCTCAGCGCCTGGGAGCCGTTCAGGAAGGCGCCCGGCCCGCTGAAGATCGCTCCGCACGAGGGACTCGTCGGGCTGCGCGAGAGCAGTTCCCGGGAGTACCGCGCCTACACCGTCACGTGGTCCGGCATCGCGTATCTACTCGGGGCAACCGCGTTGTACAACCCGTTCCGTACGGCGCAGCTGCACGACCTGCAGCCGTCGCGCGTCAAAGCCGCGGTGCCGAGCCCTTCCCCGTCGGCGCTGCCGCGCACCGGCGTCGTCGCGCTCTCGTGGTCTTCCCGCCATGCGGCCACTCTGCTGCCGGTACTCGAAGACCTGGCAGGTGGTGGCCGGACGAGTCTCCTCGTCGATCTCGCCACGGACCCGGCGCAATGCTGCGACACCCCAGCCGTCGAGGGCATTCGGCTCGTTACGCCTCCCGCTGGCCTCTTCGCTCTGTCCGGAGCCGTGGGGCGCCTGCAGCTGTGGGACGACGAGCACGTCGTCCAGGTGAAGGAACACGTCGTCCGGCTCTCGCGTCTGGTCCGTCTCCTGGCCGTGCTGCTGGAGACAAGCGGGGGATGTACCCAGCCGTCGTGGCGCTCCGTGGTCCGTCTGGAGACGTGGCTGAGCGGTGTCATGCAGGCATCTCGCCCACACACGCTGCTCGTAAGCAACGACACCAGCCCCGTCGGCGCACTCGCCGTCCACCTGGCCGACCTCAAAGACGTGAACACGGTCCACGTACAACACGGGGCCTGGACTGCGGAGTCGGTCGCGTGGCCCGCGCTGCACAGCCGGGACATCGTCGTCATGGGCGATCGCGATGCCCCGCTCGCCAAGGCGTGGGCGCGGCACCCGGACGCCGAGGTCCACGTGCTGGGGCAGCCCCGCTTCGACGTCCTCGCCGGCTTCGGGCGAGAAGCCCAAAGGCAGTACCTCGAGAAGCTGCTGGTCCCCGGATCCGGGCGGAGCCCCGACCGGATCATGGTCTGGGCCTGCCAGCCCTTCGGTCCCGACCGGCTCAAAGCCCACGCCGACCTCCTCCTGGACGGGATGTGGAAGGCCGAGGGCGAATGGGGACTGGTCATTGCCCCGCACCCGGCGCAGAGCCCGGATGTCTTCGCCTCGCTCATGCCGCGGGACGGAAGGCCGCTCGTGGCCCTCGCCGATCCACAGGTAGGTGCCCGGGGTTGTCTCGCCGGCGCCGACGTCGTGGCAAGCGCCTATTCGACGTGCGGCATCGAAGCTGCCCTCTTGGGCGTGCCTGTCCTGGAGATCGGCACCGCCGACGATCGCACGCTCGGGCTCACGGCCCACGGCCTCGCGCGACGCTGCAGCACGGCTGAGGACGTCGCCAACGGGCTGTCCGCACTCCTCAATCCGCTTACGGCCGCCGAGCCCGCGTCGACTGACGCGGTGTGCCGCTGGGGCGGCGACAGCGCCGCTCTCGTCGCGCGACTCATCGTCCGTCGCGCGTCCGGAAATCAGCTCGACCACGTCCACAACGAAGGAGTTTCCGCCCTATGACATCCCTGACCGCCGACAGCATCGCCGAACTCTTCGTCGGTGCCGTCACCCTGGCCAAGTCTGGTGAGAGCGTGAGCCCGCGTGGCATGGCCACTCGTGAGGTCCTCGACGTTCGCATGCGGCTGACCCGGCCGCGGGCCCGCCTGCTGTACGCGCCGCCGGCCAGGATCCTGAACCCCGCGTTCGCAGTGGCCGAGACCGTCTGGATCCTCTCCGGCTCCGACGAGCCCTGGATCTTCGACTACAACACAAAGCTCCGACAGTACGCGGACGACGGGGTCCTGCGCGGCGCCTACGGACCGCGGATGCGGAAGTGGGCGGGCACGGTGGACCAGCTGGCCCGCGTCGTGGAGATCCTCAAGCAGGACCCGGATTCCCGCCGGGCCCTGATCCAGCTCTACGACCCGGCCCGGGACGCGGCGGGGCACAAGGACGTGCCCTGCACGCTGGGCTTCCGCTTCTACCTGCGTGACGGCCGCCTGCACATGTCGACGACGATGCGCGGCCAGGACGTGTGGATCGGCATGCCGTACGACCTGTTCTTCTACACGGTCCTGCACGAGCTGGTGGCCGGGTGGATCGGCGCCGAGCTGGGCGACTTCCACCACCACGTCGGGTCGCTGCACATCTACGAGAACCACCTCGACCAAGCGGAGGAGTTGACCTCGATCGTCGCGAGCCCCGACATGCCGGACCTCACCACGTCCTGGGAGGGGTTCGACAACCTCCTCCATCAGGTCAGGGGGCGGGACGTGACCGGGCACGCCGGGTGGGACACCATGTCCGAGACCCTGCGCAGCTACCAGCTCTGGAAGGGCGACCAGCGGGAGCAGGCGACTGACCTGGCCGGCAAGATCGATGGACCGCTCGGCCAGGCCATGACCGCCTGGTACGACGAGCTGAACCGTCGCTCCACGACCTCGTCCGTGCGCACCTCTGCCGGTGCGCGGTGACGGCGGCCGTGGACCAGGCGCCCTCGGTCATTCTCGGCCTGTGCTCGTACACCCACGACTCCGCCGCCGCGCTGCTCGTCGACGGGCAGCTCATCGGCTTCGTCGAGGAGGAGCGGCTGTCCCAGAAGAAGCACACCAAGGACTACCCGCGCCACGCCGTCGAGTGGCTGCTCGGCGAGGCCGGGCTGTCCGCCACCGACATCGACGCCGTGGCCTACAACTTCCAACCCGCCCGCTACCTGGTCGAATCCCCGGCCGCGCTGCGTCTGGGGCTCTCACCGAACACGCGTGACCGGGCGGTGCCGCGAGCCCGGGGCTTCGCCAAGGTGGCGATGCGCACCCAGATCCGTGTCCGCGACATCAGCCGACGGTTCCCCGCCGCACGCGTCTCCCCCGTCCTGCACCACCGGGCCCACCAGCTGGCCGCCTTCGCCGCCTCCGGGTGGAACGAGTCCGCTGTACTCGTCGTCGACAGCCTCGGCGAGCGGCAGACCACGACCATCGCCCGCGGCCACGACGCGCTCCGTCCACGCACCCGCACCCTGGAGGCGATCAACGATCCCGCCTCCCTCGGGTACGTGTACGGCGCGGTCACCGAGCACCTCGGGTGGCGCCGCGGTGACGAGGAAGGCACCGTGATGGCGCTCGCCGCGCTCGGCGACCCCGCGCGATTCCGGAAACTCTTCACCCGGGCCATCCGCGTCACCCCCACCGGCTTCGCCATCGACCCGCTCTACTTTCCCCCGCGTGTGCTGACTTCGGGCTACCCGAGGACCACCCGGCGCTTCATCGAAGAGACCTGCCCCGAACGCCACCCCAGCGAACCGCTGCGCGACGTGCACCGGGACCTGGCCGCGGCCCTCCAGGAGCGCACCGAGCAGGTGATGCTGCACCTGGCCCGCCGAGCGCGGACCGTCACCGGCTCCCGCCGCCTGTGCGTCGGAGGCGGCGTCGCCACGAACTGCGTGAGCATCGGCCGCATCATCGAGGCCGGCGTGTTCGACGAGGTCTTCGTGCCGCCCGCCCCGGGCGACGCCGGCACCGCGATCGGCGCGGCCATCGCCGTACACCACGATGGCCACGCCCGACAGCCCGTATCCGACGTCACCCGGGCCTGCTACCTCGGCCCGTCCTTCGAGGGAACCGCCCTCGACCTCACACCGTGGCCCGGCCTCCAGGAGAAGGCGCTGGGCGGCCAAGCCGCCGAGTTCCTCGCCGAACAGCTCGCCAACGGTCTGATCGTCGGGCTCTTCCAAGGACGGGTCGAGGCCGGCCCCCGCGCCCTGGGCAACCGCTCGATCCTCGCCTCCCCGAGGGAGCCGGGCGTCATCGAGCGGCTGAACGCCACGGTGAAGTTCCGGGAGTCGTTCCGTCCCTTCGCCCCCATGGTGCTGGCCGAGCGCGCCGCGGAGTTCTTCACCCTCAACCAGGAGGCGCCGTACATGTCGATGGCGTCCGGGGTCACCGGCAAGGCGCGCGAGCTGGTGCCGGCCATCGTGCACGCGAACGGAACCTCCCGCCTGCAGACCGTCACGCGCTCGCAGAACCCGTTCATGCACGAGGTCCTCAGCGCCTTTGCCCGGCGCACGGGCGTGCCGGTGCTGATCAACACCTCGCTGAACGTGAAGGGGAAGCCGATCTGCGGGACACCGGAGATGGCGATCGATTGCCTGGCCAACTCGGGGCTGGACGCCCTGCTGCTGGAAGGGCGGTGGATCACCAAGTGAGGATCGGGTACAGCTTCTGGGGTTTCCTTGGCAGCGGGATCACGGACACACCGGACGGGGGGCGCAGCCACCGCCGCCCCTTGATCGACGCTCTCATCGACCGCGGCCACGAGATCGTCTGCTTGCAGGCCAACCGCGACCTGATCGAGGCCGGCGACGACCTGGACAACGCCTACACCTTCGACAGCGGCAGCCCGGACATCGACGCTCTGTTCCTGGAGTGGCGCTGGGCGATCGAGGGACGCAACACGACCCCGTGCGGTGCCGAAGGCCACACCTGCGACCTGCATCGCCAGGCCGAACTGGTCACCCGGTACACCGTGCGCAGGAAGACGCCGACCGTGATCTGGGACAAGGACCGCAAGCTCCGGACGGAGAGCGTATGGCGGCGCGTTCCCCAAGCCACCGTCTGCGAGGCCGCCCTCGAACCGACGCCTGGGGCTCACCGCCTGCTCTTCCCCGCCGACGACCGCCTGCTCGCCGGGGCGGACCCGGTCGCGCTCGCCAAGAGGCCCCGTGACCTAGTCCTCGGGTACGTCGGCAACCAGTACGACCGCGACGAGCACTTCGACCGCTTCTTCGCGCCGGCCGCCGCGCGCTTCGATCACCTGGTCGGAGGCAAGTGGACCAGGACCGGCCGTTGGCCCCACGTCCGGTTCCTCGGCAGGCTCCCCTTCGAGGCGGTCCACGGTGTGTACGGCAGGTCGCTGGCGACCGTGCTCATGTTGCCGGAGCGGTACGCCGCCGTCGGGCAGATGACGCAGCGGATCTTCGAGGCCGTGCTCGCTGGCTGCCTCCCGCTCGCCCCTGCCGACATCGTGCACGCCGACCGCTTCGTACCCGAGGAGCTGATCGTCCGCTCTGGCGGCGAGGTGATCGAGCGGCTGAGCCACCTCCAGCGGATCGCCGGCACCCAGCAGCACGCGGACCTGATCGCGGCCTGCCTGGACCGCCTGGACCTGTTCCGCCTGAGCCGACAGGTCGACGCGCTGGAAGCGGTCCTGGACACGGCCGTCGAGCCCGTCGTCGCGCTGGAACGCGGAGCGGCCTGATGCAGCTGAGCAGCCAGGCCACCTCGTCTGGATCATCCGAACGTGCCCAGGCGGCCGGTCCGACCGGGCACCCAAGCACCTCTACGCTGGAGCACCATGAAGAAGGTCGCCATCGTCGGCTGCGGAGGCAGCGGCAAGTCGTACCTGGCACGCGAGCTGGGCAGGATCCTCGACGCCCCGGTGACGCACCTGGACGCCGCGTTCTACGACGACGAGTGGAACGAGCTGCCCATGGAGGAGTTCGCCGACCTGCAGCGGGAGCTGGTCGCCCAGCCGAGGTGGGTGATCGACGGGAACTACAACTCCACGTTGCAGATCCGGCTCGAAGCCTGCGACACCGTGGTCCTGATGGACGTCTCGACCGTGGCCGCACTGTACGGGATGTTCTCCCGGCAGATCCGGCACGGGGCCGGGCACAAGGGCAACGGCGTGCACAACCGCATCCACTGGGGCGTGATCAAGTACGTGGCGACGTACCGCCGCAAGATGCGCCCGCGGGTCATGGCCAAGATCGGCGAGTTCGCCTCTGGCCGTGCCGACGTGGTGCTGCTGTCCAGCCGGCGGCAGACGCGCCGCTGGCTGCGAAAGGTCGCCGCCGAGCACCGCTGAGCCTGCCGCTCCCCCAAGGGGAGCGTGCGGCATGAGCGGCATCAACCCCTTCCTGGACCCCACGCGGCAGGCGGAGCTGTACGGCCACGCCTCTCGGCTGGCCGGCCGGTCCAGCGCGCTGATGCGGGCGAAGACCTCCGGGCGCCCTGTACCGGACACGATCGTCGGGCTGGTGCGCGACCACCACGAGCGACCGGATCGCCTCGGCCTGGTCCTGGACCTCGGCTGCGGTCGCGGAATGAGCAGCCTGACCCTCGCCAAGGAACTCCGTCCCCGGCGCGTTATCGGCCTCGACGCCGCGTCGGCCCTGCTTGAGCAAGCTCGCCTGCGAGCCCGGCAACTGCGCGGCCTCTCGGTGATCTTCCGCCAGGGCGACTTCCACCGTCTCCCCGTGTCCGCCGGGTCATGTGATGTCGTCGTCGCGGCGTTCTGCCTGTATCACTCGCCGCGCCCGCAGTCAGCGGTCGCGGAGATCGGCCGGGCGCTCGCTCCCGGCGGTCTGGCCGTGTTCGTCACGAAGGGCCTCGACAGCTACCGGGAGATGGACCAGCTGGTCGCTGCCGCCGGCCTCGACCCGCGGGCCGAGCAGCACGAGAGCCTGTACGTCTCGGCGCACAGCGGCAACCTCGCCGACCTGGCCGCCGTGTCACTCGACGTACTCGCCGTGGAGCACGAAGAGCACAGCTTCATCTTCGACGGCCACGACCACGTCGCCGAGTACCTCGCCACCAACCCGAAGTACGACCTCGCCCCAGGCCTCTACGGCAAACGCGGACGCGCTCGCGGCGACCCTGCACGAGCTCCTGCCGGACCGGCCCATCACCACCACGTCCCTCGTCACCTTCGTGCTCGCCCAGTCACGGGGAGGACGGAAATGAGGCCCCGGTATTTCACCAAGCGCTACGAGGCTCCTGGCCTGGTGGCCGCGGCAGCCCGCCATCACGCCTGGCTCGCCGAGCACGCACGTCCGCTGCGGCTGCCGACGCTGACGGTTGTCGGGCCGACGAGTCTTACGTACGAGTGGGTCGACGGCCGCCCCGCCCGGCCCGAGGATCTGCTGGCCCTGGCCACGCTGCTGGGCGACGCCCACGGAGCCGCCTGGACCACCGACCTCCGACCGTCCTCCCTGAACACGCCGCACCGATTCCGGGACGGCATCGCCTTCGGCGACTACCTCGGTCCCCGGCAGACCGCCCTGCGAAGACGACTGGAGCAGGGATACCTGCCGGACCGGGGCGCCCTCCACGCGATGCTGACCCTGCTGGAGAAGACCGCCGAGGGGCCGACCGCCTTCTACAAGGACAGCAACCCACGGAACTTCATCCTCACCGAGGCCCTCGACGTCTACACGGTCGACACCGACGACCTCACGCTGGCGCCGATGGGGTACGACCTGGCGAAGCTGATCGCGACGCTTGCCCTGACGTACGGGCCTCTGCCTACCCCAGCCATCGACTCCGCCCTACGCGCCTACAACGAGGCAGCCGAGCGCCACGACCCCCGACTCGCCACCACAGATCGCGACCGGCTCGACGACTTCCTCTCCCTGCACGCCGTCCTGACCGCTCCGTACGCCGGGCGCAACGGCTACCGCTACAGCTGGCCGCACCGACCCCGCCCTCGAGGATCCACATGATCACCACCGAACTCGTCTTCGTCCGCCACGGCGAAGCCCAGTGCAACATCGACGGACTGGTCGGCGGCCCACGCACTTGCACCGGGCTGACCAACCGCGGATACGCCCAGGTTGAACGGCTCGCGTTCCGACTGGCCGCCGAGCACCGCGACAAGCCCTTCGACGCGCTGTACGCCGGCCCGCGCATCCGCCTGCGCCAGACCGCCGAGATCATCAGCCAGGCCCTCCGAATCCGCATGTCCACCGACGGCCGCCTCGAGGGCCCCGTCCACGGCGCCGCCGACGGTCTGCCCTGGGCCGAAGTGAAGACCGCCGCCGACGGAGGGCCGCACGCTCATCCCGACAAGCCCTGGGCCACCGGATCCGACACCTGGAACGGATACCTGGAGCGGGCTGGCCGCTTCCTGCACGAGCTCATCGACCGGCACGAAGGCGAGCGCGTTCTGTTCGCCGCGCACGGCGAGACCGTGATCGCCGCGCACACCCAGCTCCTGGGGATCCCTCCCGGCTCTTCGGCCGGATTCACGGTCTCCCACGGCTCCATCACTCGCTGGCAGCGCCACCTCAACCGCCTCGGGCAGAGAAGGTGGATGCTCGACCGCCACAACGACACCGAGCACCTGGTCGCCTTATCGCAGGAGGCCGCCTCGTGATCACGATCTACGACGACCCGCGCCTGAAACTGGCCCGAGGCGCGCTCGGAGCGGTCCGTGTCGTGCACGATCCGGCTCTCCCGCCCCGCGTCCTGCGCCTGGTCAACGCCGACGGCAACGAGTTCTTCGCCAAGCAGCACAGCGAACGCGACCGGTACGCCCGCGAGCTGCACGCCTATCTCGCCTGGGGGACCCACCTGATCGGCCACGTCCCCCACGTGGTCGGCCGACAGGACGCAACATGCACCCTGCTTCTCACCGCTGTCCCCGGCGTACGGGCGGACACGGTCACACCGGGGTCCCCCGAGGAGGAGCAGGCCCACTACGAGGCCGGACGCGTGCTGGGCAAGCTGCACCACTCCAGTGCGGTGCCGCGTACCGGCGCCGTCGGCACGGAACTCGCCCAACGGCTGCGCGACTGGATCGCCCGCGCAGACCGGGCCGGCCTCATCTCCAAGGTCGAACGCGACCGCCTGAACCACAACGCGGACGTCCTGGCGAACACGCTCATGGACAGCGCCGTATGCCACCTCGACTACCAGCCGCGGAACTGGCTCCTCGGCGACGCCTTCGGGCTGTGCGACTTCGAGCACATGCGGCGCGACGCCCGCATCCGCGACTTCGCCCGGCTCGAGTTCCGCCGATGGCAGGCCGTCCCGAACCTCCGAACGGCGTTCTTCGCCGGATACGGACAGCCGCTGAACGACACCGAGCAGCGGCTGTTGGAGTCCTTCGGCGCGATCGAAGCCGTCACCGCCCTGGTGCGTGGACACGAGCAGGACGACCTCGCCCTCAAGACCCACGGCCGCACCGTGCTGGCCCGCCTCACCTAAGCCGCCTCCTCCCCCGATTCATGGAGATTCCCGTGCCGCAGCATCCATCCCACTTGACCACCGCTGCCCCCCGCAGGGCGGTCGTGACGGGCGCCGCCGGCTTCATCGGCTCCCACCTCGCGCACGCCCTCGTCCAGGCCGGCGCCATTGTCGTCGGCGTCGACCGACGCGACCCGGCCACCGACCCGGTGGCCGCTGCCAACCTCGCCGTCCTGCAGGGGCTCCCGGGGTACATGCACGTCACCGCCGATCTCCTCAGCTGCGCGATCGAGCCACTTCTCGTGGACGCGAACGCCGTCTTCCACCTGGCGGGCATCCCCGGGGTGCGCCCGTCGTGGGGCCCGAAGTTCACCGATTACGTGGCCTCCAACGTCCTCGCCACCCACCGCGTCATGGACGCCGTCTCCCGGATGGGCGTTCCCCGGCTCGTAGTGGCCTCCTCCTCCAGCGTCTACGGCCCCACCGACGGCGGTGCGAGCGTCGAGACCGATCGGCCCCAGCCGGCATCCCCTTATGCGGTCACGAAGCTCGCCGAGGAGCAGCTCTGCCTCGCGCACTCCACCCAGGCCCACTGCCCCACCAGCGTCGTCGCCTTGCGGTACTTCACCGTCTACGGTCCTCGACAGCGCCCCGACATGTTCACGCACCGCGCCCTCACAGCCGCCTTGGCCGGTCGACCGCTGCGGCTGTACGGGGACGGGCACCAGCGCCGGGACTTCACGTACATCGACGACGCGGTCTCCGCCACCATCGCCGCGGCCACCATCCCGACGGCCAGCGGGGTGATCAACGTCGGGGGCGGTTCGAGCGCCTCCCTGCTCGAAGTGATCAACATCGCGAACAGCCTCGCCGGGCGCGAGATCCAGATTCACCAGGAGCACTTGCGCAGCGGCGATGTACTCACCACTCGCGCCAACCCCGGCCGCGCCCACGAGGTCCTCGGCTGGCGGCCCCAGATCGACCTCCACACCGGCATGCGAGCCCACATGCAGGCGCTGGCCGCCGGTTCCGCCGCTTACGGCCACGCGGCATAACGGGCTGCCCGCACTTCACACCCACGCTCGCCACTCACCGACAGGAGCACCCCGTGGCTGCCACCGCTTCACCACACACCCCCGCACGCCGACTCATAGCGGTCATCCCCTGCCGCTGGGGCGCCTCCCGGTTTCCCGGAAAGCCCCTGGCTCAGCTCGGGGACAAGCCGCTCTTCTGGCACGTCCACCAACGTTGCATGGAGGCCAAGCGCCTTGACGGCGTGGTGGTCGCCACCGATGACGAGCGCATCGAGGAGGCGTGCCGCCAACTGGGCATCGAGTGCATGCGCACGGGAGACCACCCCACCGGGACCGACCGCGTCGCGGAGTGCGCGCAGCGCCTGCACGCCGACGCATACATCAACGTGCAGGGCGACGAACCTTTCATCTCCCCCGCCGCGATCGATGCGGTCTCCGAAGCCCTGGAGCGCCTGGCGCCGGGCACACTCGCGGTGAACGCGTACACGGAGTTGAAGGACGCTGGCGCGGTCCTGGACCACAACGTCGTGGAGGTCGTCGTCGATGCAGATCGCAACGCCCTGATGTTCTCCCGCCAGCCCATCCCCTATCCGCGGGGCGACCGCCCGAGATACCTGCGGCAGCTCGGGCTCTACGGCCTCACTGGAACGGCCCTCGGGCTGTTCCGACAACTCCCGCACGGGCCGCTGGAGCGAACCGAGGGCGTGGAAATGCTGCGCTTCGTCGAACACGGGCACCGCGTACAGATGCTCTCCGTCGTGGACGACGGGCTCGCGGTCGACACGCCAGAGGATCTTGCCAGGGCCAGCCGGTTCCTCCGTTCTCGGCAGCTTCCATGACTGACCCGGCTCCCGTCGCGGCAGTTATTGCACTGTGCCGCCCACACGCCAAGGAGTCCTATGACCGAGATGACCTCCACCGCCGCCTACTGGGAGCCATTGTGGGCCCAGGGCCGGCGGTACCGACAACTCGACGACGCCGAGACACGGCTACTGGACAGGCACCTCGGACCCGGTCGCGGACGCGCCGCCCTCGACGTCGGGAGCGGCGACGGGGCCCTGGCCCGCCACCTCCATGGTCTCGGCTACCGCACCACGGGCATCGACTGCTCGCCCAGCGCCGTCGCCCTCGCCGCTTCCCGAAGCTCGGGGCCCGGGCTCGGGCCGGTGTGGCAGTGTCTGGACATCACCACCGGCGACCTCACGGCCCTGCCGAATCCGGCGTACGCGGTCATCACCTGCCGCCTGGTGTACCGGTGGATGGACGACAAACCGGCGTTCCTCGACCGCATCCGGCGACTCCTCGCACCCGGCGGAACCTTCTGGGTGGTCACCGAGATCGCCGGCCGCCGCCAGCACAGTCACCGCCCCCAGGACCTGGGCATCACGCACTCGGAAGCCGAGACGCTCTCGGCCGGGTGGTCCCGCGTCCATACGGCCGATCTCGATGTCCTCCGCTGCTACGCCCTCCGTCCCTGACCGCCTCAACCTGCTGGAGACGCTGAATGACGAACGCCGAGCAGCACAACAAAGAAGTCTGGACGACCTACGGCGCACACCAGCTGGCTCGCGATGTCGAGCTGCCGGAACTGGACAGGTGGGCATGGGACATCCCCGGCGCCGGGCCCGGAGTCGAGGTATTCGGCGGCCTGAAAGGGTTACGCGCGCTCGACCTCGGCAGCGGCCTCGGTCGGCACGCAGCCTTCCTGGCTTCCCTGGGCGCCAAGGTCACCGCCCTCGAAGCCGCACCCACCCAGCACCAGCGCGCCCTCGCCCGGTACCCCGCCACGCCGGGCCTCCGACTGATGTGCGCGGATGCCGTCGCCCACCTGCAACGCGCCGACCCCTATGACCTGATCTACTCCATCGGCGGCGTCCCCTTCATGGAACCGGACCGACTCCTGCCCGCACTGTCCAATGCCCTCCGGCCCGGAGGCCGCCTGCTGTTCAGCGCGCTGCACACCAACTCGGCCGGCGCCGGCCCCTCGTCCACCGTCGCCCCGCGCCCGGAGATCCTGCGACTGCCCGGCACCACCGAGGACCACACCGTCCACATGTGGGTCCTCGAACCCCAGCTATGGGAGGACCTCCTCGTCGCACACGGGCTCACCGTGGAGACGGTCTCGACCATCGACTCCCGCAAGGCCGGACAGCCGCTGTCGTACCGGCTGTACACGGCCCGCCGACCCGTCCGGGAAGGGGAACCCCTCAGGCCGCTTCCCAAAGGCCGGCGTCCAGGATCCGGGCAGCCTTGGTGATGCTGCCCGGCATCAGGTGCCGGTAGGTGCGGTACGTCTCCTCGATGGACTTGTGGCCCATCCACTCCGCGACGTCGGTGATGGGTATGCCGCCGCCGAGAGCGTTCGAGGCGAAGTAGTGCCGGAAGCCGTACATCCCGACCCCCTCCTCCGGTGGGAGGTCCGCGAAGAGCTGCTTCACTCGCCGCCGCTCCATGCCTTCGGTGAAATAGCCGCCCGGGCCGCGCAGCAGGTAGCCGTCCTTCGTGGTGCCGTACTTTTCCGCATAGCGCTCGATCGCCTCCCGCACCGACCGCGGCAGAGGCACCTCTCGGAACTCCCCCACCTTGCGGTGCTTCAGCTTCGCCGGCTTGAGCGTGTTGGAATGGATCTGCTCGCGCACCCGGTAGACGTCCTGCGCCACCACGTTGTTGACGTTCACCGCCCGCGCCTCGCCATTACGCAGGCCGCATCCCGCCATCATGACGATCTCCAGCGCCAGGTCCTCGTCGGCGACAAGCAGCGCCTTCTTCACGTAGGCAAGCGACGGGATGGCCACCTGCTCACGCACGTATTCCGGTTCCTGAACCCCCTTCACCGGGTCATCCGCCATGGCCCCCTTGGCATACGCGTCTCGAAGAATCGTCTTCAGGGCCCGGAATATGTTTACCTGATTTCCCCGGCCGACTCCGTCGCTCTCCATCTCGTCCAGGAACCGCTCGACCACCATCGGCGTGACCGAGTTCAGCTTCCGCGATCCCAGGCGCGGGACGATGTGGACGTTGATCGAGCTGTCGACGTGCCAGCCGGTGGAGTAGTCCGTCATCCGGCGCTGCCGCGGCCGCCACTGCTTCGCGTACTCCTCGACCGTCAGCTGCCCCAGCTCGCGGCGGGCCGCCGCCACAGACGGCGCCGTGGTCTTCTTCTCCGCGTACAGTTGCGTGAGGCGCTCGATCGCGTCGTCCTGCGTGTCGTATCCGGACTCCTCGCGCTGCTTGCCGAGCGCGTCGCGGAAACGGATCGAGTACGGGTGAGGGCAGCGGGTGGGCCTCGCGCAGCCGCAGTCCTTGAAGAAGGACCCCATGCCGCGGGCGAGCTGTCGGGCCATGTCGCGAACCATCCGATCCAGCCCAAGAATCATGCTCAGGCGCCGTACTGCAGGTCGAAGGTCAGCAAGCGGGACACCACGCGGACGCATGCTGACTGTTTGCTGACCCGAGGGGGGCACATGATGCCCCTGACCTGCGGCAACGCCAAATAGTCAGATCTTGGACTTGAACATGGTGCGCAGCATGTTGGACTCCTGGAAGACGGCTCCCTGCCTGCTTTGTGCAGGTCAAGGGCGTCCTCGACCTTACACCGACACCCCCGTCCGATGTTTGTGAGGAACATCGCTCCGGTCGAGCTGGACGGCTTCCCACCTGGGGTTTCGCGCCGCACCGGCGCCTGCTGGGACGACCGCCCCGGAACGCGCGGCGACTCATGCTGACGGGATGCCGGCTTGCCTAACGGTGCGTCACAGGCGCCGTGGCCGTTGCCGCCGACGACCGCGGACAGGCCGTCGTCGCCGAGGTGGCGTTGTCGTCGCCCGAGTCGGCCGGGTCGATCGTCACGACCATGGGGAGTTCCCCGCAGCCGTTCGCGCAGGGGTGCGCCGACCTCGAACAGGAGTTGGGCTCGCTGAAGACCTGGAGGTCGAGCCGGTGGTCCGGCGCTCATCGGCCTGCCCCCGGCCCTGATCATCACTGCAGAGGCCGACGTCCTGCGCGACGAGGGCGAGGCATACGCCGCCCACCTCCGCACCGCAGGCGTAGCCGTGACTGCCGTCCGCGTCCAGGGCGTCGTCCACGACTTCGTGATGCTCGATGCTCTGCGCCCCACCCGCGGGGCCCAGACCGCCATCACCCCGGCCACCGACGCCCTCCGCACCGCGCTCCACCCGGCCTGACCCGCTGCGAGAAGCACAGTCCGCGCTCCCAGACGCGGAACGATGTGGACGTCGATCGAGCTGTCGGCATGCTCGCCCTGGGGGTGAGCCGTCACCCTGCGCTGCCGCGGCCGCCACTGCTTCGCGTACTCCTCGACCGTCAGGCGTCAAACGTGCGTAGACGCGTGGCGAACACCCGTCAGAGGGATCACTCCTGACGCCTCCACGCACAGTCAGGGAAGCGGCAGGCCAGCGGCCCGCTCCCACGGGCTTGAGGATCACGGCGCGCTCGACACGAAACGTCGCGACCTGCGTTCGGTCAGGGTTTCACTCGGCACACCGACCCAAATGAGGAGTTTATCCGTTTATAGCCCCTATCGTGCAGGGGTCAATTGCCGTGAGGGGGGCGAACAACGCGCCCTCACACGGCGTGGATTGGGGTGTCGATGAGCGGAATCAGCCGCAGGGACGCGGCGCGTCTGGGGCTCGGGATCGGACTGGGCGCGGCCGCCGCGACCCTCGCCGGATGCGGGAGCGGCGAGAAGACCGGCCGGCCGGCCGCCGGCCCCGGGCGCCACCCGGACCGGCCGGGGGCCCCCGGAAAGAAATCCACCGTGCGGTTGATCGGCGACGGATCGACCTCGTACACGGGTAAGCAGCCGGGGCAGCCGGGCACGCCCGAGCGACTCGAACCCGGTCAGCAGCCACCGCAGTTCGTGATCTTCTCCTGGGACGGCGCGGGCGAGGTCGGCAACGGCCTCTTCCCCCGCTTCCTCGACCTCGCCCGCCAGCACGGCGCCCACATGACGTTCTTCCTGTCGGGCGTGTATCTGCTGCCCGAGTCGAAGAAACGCCTGTACCGCCCGCCGAACAACCCCGTCGGCGCCTCCGACATCGGCTACCTCACCGATGACCACCTGAAGCAGACCCTGAAGTACGTGCATCAGGCATGGCTCGACGGGCACGAGATCGGCACCCACTTCAACGGGCACTTCTGCGGCGGCAGCGGCTCGGTCGCCAACTGGACTCCGGAGCAGTGGCGCAGCGAAATCGAGCAGGCCCGCGCGTTCGTCAAGTCCTGGCGCACCAACACCGGCTGGCACGACCACCCGTCGCTGCCCTTCGACTACGACACCGAGCTGATCGGCGGTCGCACCCCGTGCCTGCTCGGCCAGGACAGCCTCCTGCCCGTCGCCCGGGAACTGGGCTGGCGTTACGACGCGTCCTCGCCCGGCGGTCTGCAGCGCTGGCCCGAGAAGAAACTGGGCGTCTGGGACCTGCCGCTGCAGGGCATCCCGTTCCCCGGCCACCGTTTCGAGGTCCTGTCGATGGACTACAACATCCTCGCCAACCAGTCCCAGAACTCCACGCGCGCGCCCTCCTACAACTACCCGGCCTGGCGCGAACAGGCCACGCAGTCCTACCTGGCCGGTTTCCAGCGGGCCTACGAGACCAATCGGGCTCCCTTCTTCGTGGGCAACCACTTCGAGGAGTGGAACGGCGGCATCTACATGGACGCCGTCGAAACCGCCCTGAAGCAGATGGCCGACAAGAAGGACGTACGGCTCACGTCCTTCCGTCAGTTCGTCGATTGGCTCGACGCCCAGGACCCGGCCATCCTCGCCAAACTGCAGGGACTTGAGGTCGGCGAGCGGCCGCCCGGCGGCTGGTCCAGGTACCTGCGTCCCGCCAAGCCCGAGCCGGTCACCGCCGGACGACCGGCCACCTGAAAGCCCGCGGTTCGCCGACAGCACCAGCGACGGATTCACCCCCCGGCCTGGCGGCCGGCCGGCCCTGTCTATGCTCACGCCCATGGCACTTGAATGGGAACAGATCATCGTCGACTCCTCCGACCCCATCGCCCTCGGGCGCTGGTGGGCCGAGGCTCTCGGCTGGGTCGTGGTCGACGAATCCGAGGAGATCATCGAGATCCGGCCCGAGCCGGACCGGATGCCCGGCCTGCTCTTCGTGCCTGTCCCCGAGGGCAAGACGTCGAAGAACCGGCTCCACCCCGACTTCCGCCCCGACGACCAGGAGGCCGAGGTCGCCCGGCTGCTCTCCCTCGGTGCCCGGCGCGCCGACACCGTGCAGGAGGAGCAGCACTGGGTGACCCTCCTCGACCCGGAGGGCAACGAATTCTGTGTCCTGGGGGACCGGAAGAGCTGAGCGGGCCGGGCAGCCGTTCGGGCGGAGGTGCCGGACGGTTTCGCCCGCCCGCAGCTGGCCCAGCCGCTGCTCACCGGCCCGGCCGGCCGCGTGGCTGGGGAAGAAGCCGCCGGTGCGGACGGTGGGACCGGATCACGCGCGGGCCGTGAGCCCGACGAAGAGGGCCGCAACCGTGGCGGCTCCCACGACAGCGGCACCCGCTTCAGGTGCGTACAGAGCCAGGACGGTGACCAGCACACCGACCAGCGTGCCGCAGGACGACCACGGTGACGAGCGGGTCACCTCAGTCGGAGGTGTGTCGTCGATCGGCGGTCGTCCGCGTCCGGAGCCGCCGGCCGGTCGGTGCGTGGTTGTTTCGCCTCGGGGCCTGCGGGTAGCCGCACGACACGCCGCCGGAGCGCCGAAGCTCCCTTTTGGCGGGCTGACGGCGAAACCGCCGTTCCCCGCACCAAGGTGAACGGCTCCAGAGGCATGCCGGAGCCACGTACCTCGTTGCAGCACGTGCGAAAGTCGGGTTCTTTACGCCTTCCACACCACCGCAGTGCCGCGACGTTTAGGGAAGTCATCATGAAGGCAGCGGTATACGAAGGACCGCGAACGGTCACAGTGAAGGACGTACCGGACGCGAAGATCGAACACCCGTGCGACATCATCGTCAAGATCACCGCCACCAACATCTGCGGTTCGGACCTGCACATGTACGAGGGCCGCACCTCGTTCGAGTCCGGCCGCGCGATGGGGCACGAGAACATGGGCCAGGTGGTGGAGGTCGGCTCGGCCGTCCGCAAGGTCCAGGTCGGCGAGTACGTGGTCCTGCCCTTCAACATCGCCTGCGGTTTCTGCAAGCAGTGCGAGCAGGGTCTGACCAACTACTGCCTGACCATGCAGCCGGACCCCGCCCTCGCGGGAGCCGCCTACGGCTTCGCCGACATGGGCCCCTACCAGGGCGGCCAGGCGGAGCTGCTGCGCGTGCCCTACGGCGACTTCAACGCGCTGCGTCTGGGCGAGGACGCCGCCGAGCGGCAGACCGACTACGTGATGCTGGCCGACATCTTCCCCACCGGCTATCACGCCACCGAGATGGCGCACGTCAAGCCGGGCGACCAGACCATCGTCTTCGGGGCCGGTCCCGTCGGGCTGATGGCTGCCTACTCCGCTCTCCTCAAGGGCGCCGGCCGCGTCTGGGTGGCCGACCACCAGCCCGACCGGCTGCTCAAGGCCGAGGAGATCGGGGCCATCCCGATCAACACCGCCGAGCAGAACCCGGCGGAGGTCGTCAAGGAGGCCACCCTTGGTCTGGGCGCCGACAACGGCTGCGAATGCGTCGGCTACCAGGCCCACGACCCCCAGGGACACGAGGACGCCAGCCTCACCCTCAACGGCCTGATCGACTCGGTCAGGTTCACGGGCGACATCGGCGTGGTGGGCGTGTTCCTGCCGCAGGACCCCGGCGGCGCGGAGGCCCAGGGCAAGCTGGAGGCCCAGGGCAAGGTGCCGATCGACTTCGGCATGATGTGGTTCAAGGGCCAGTGCATGGGCACGGGGCAGGCGCCGGTGAAGAAGTACAACCGGGCGCTGCGGGATCTGATCGCCGGCGGGAAGGCGAAGCCGAGCTTCGTCGTCTCCCACGAGCTCAGCCTGGACGAGGCCCCCACCGCCTACGAGCACTTCGACGCCCGTGACGAGGGCTGGACCAAGGTGGTCCTGCATCCGAACGGACACGGGAACGGCCACAAGCGGTAGGAGGCCCGGGGCCGCCGTAACCCCTGGCTCCCCTGGCCCGGTCCGGGGGACGGGTGGCGATCTGCCCGTCCCCCGGAGACGCGCCACAGTGCGGATGGGTCGCCGGGACCTCCGGGGTGTCCTCAGCCGGCGCTGGTGCCCAGTAGGCCCTCGCGCAGGCGCTGCACGGTGCGTGCGAGCAGCCGCGAGACGTGCATCTGCGAGCAGCCCAGCCGTTCACCGATCTGAGCCTGCGTCAGTTCCTCGACGAACCGCAGATGGATGATCCGGCGGTCGCGCTCGTCGAGGTCGGCGATGAGCGGGGCCAGCGAGTGGAAGTCCTCCACCAGCGCCATGGCGGGGTCCTCGCTGCCGATGAAGTCGGCCAGCGAGGCGTCGCCGTCCTCGTCCTCGCTGCTGAGGGCGGCGTCCAGGGACGAGGAGTTGTAGCCGTTGGAGGCCAGCCGCGCCTCGGTGACCTCGTCCTCGGTGAGGCTCATCAGGTCGGCCAGCTCCTTGACCGTCGGCGCCCGGCCGAGGCGGGTGCTGAGTTCCTCGGTCGCCTTGGCCAGCTCCACCCGCGCCTCCTGGAGCCGGCGGGGTACGTGCACCGCCCAGGAGGTGTCCCGGAAGAACCGCTTGATCTCGCCGACGATGTAGGGGACGGCGAAGGTGGTGAACTCGACCTCCCGCGACAGCTCGAACCGGTCGATCGCCTTGATCAGGCCGATCATGCCGACCTGGACGATGTCCTCCATCTCGTCGGCGCGGTGGCGGAACCGCCCGGCGGCGTAGCGGACCAGACTCATGTTCATCTCGATGAGCGTGTTGCGGACGTACTGGTACTCGTGCGTCCCCTCCTCCAGCGTCGCGAGCTCCTGGAAGAAGACCTTCGACAGGGCCCTCGCGTCCTTGGGCGCGACCGCCATCGTGTCCGGGATCTGCGGCAGCGTCCCCACTGCGGACTCGACTCCCGTGGTCGACATCGTGGTGACCGTCACACCTTTCCCCTTTCACGTGTGTTCCTCATCGGGATGCGTGCCCCTGAGGCTGCTCGCCTACCCGGAGTCCTCACGTCCACACCCGCCGACTCCTCTCGTGTTCTCGGTCGGTTCCCTTCTCCTGGTGTATGGGCAGACGGAACCTCAACTGGTCGTCCGAAGGAGAGTCATGACACGGGATCCCTCGATGAGGGCCGTCGGCTGGGCGCGGTCGCTGCCGATAGGCAGCAGCGTGAAGACGGCCCGAGACTGGACGCGTGAGCACCTGGCGGCGCTCGGCTGGGACCGTATCGCCCCCGGCGTGGCGGACTCCGTCGTGCTGACGGTCTCCGAACTCGTCACCAACGCCCACGTGCACGCCCACAGCGACGCGCAGCTGATCCTCACCTGGGACGAGGAGTGCCTGCACGTCACCGTGCACGACGCCTCGCCGCTGGCTCCCGAGCAGCGCAGCCCGGACGACGGCGCGTTGGGCGGACGCGGACTGCTCCTGGTCGACGCGCTCGCCGACGACGTGCGGACCCGCCCCTGTCCGCGGGGCAAGGACGTGACGGCCTGTTTCCGCTTGGCCGCCCCCGGCCGTCCCGGGGGTCGGTGAGATGCCGGTGGGTCAGCGCACTCGCAGGTCCCGTGGGTCGGCCGCGTCGGCTTACTGCGGCAGGAGGGAGAGGCGGGCGCGGACCCGCTTCCCCTCCGGGGCGGGCTCCACGGTCAGGCTGTCGCAGATGGCGACGACGATCTCGACTCCGTGCTGACCGATGCGGCGGGGGTCGTGTCCGCGGGGCACGGGGGCGGCGGCCTCCTGGTCGAAGACCGAGATCTCCAGGACGTCGCGGCCCAGTTCGAGGAGGAGCCGGCAGGGGCCGGCCGTGTGCCGGATCGCGTTGGTGACCAGTTCGCTGACCACCAGCTGCGCGAGCTCGACGCGCTCCTCACCGACCGGTCCGGGCAGCACGGTCGGGGCGGCCGCGAGGAACTCGGCCGTGAAGGCGCGGGCGGAGGCTATCGCGCCGCCGCGGGAGGCGTCGTCGTAGACGGCACCGGCGGACAGCAGGGGCTCCGGGACCGCGCGCTCCGCGGTGATCGCGTCCGTCATGACGCTGGTACTCCCCTCGTCCTGGGTCGGCGGCTGGGCTCCTCGTACCCGCCTTTCCCCTGTTCATGGTTCCCACACCGCCCGCAACGCGGATCACACCTGCCGACAGCGCGTCAAGGGGACCCCTGAACCGGTCGACGCGAACCGTGCCGGGCCGGTGAGCGGTCGCCGTGGGCCCGACATCTCGGAAAAGATATGGTTGGCGGGTGCGCAAGACGCGGCCGGCGGGGCCCACGTCCAAGGGCGCGTGCGGCATCCCGGCAGGTGTCCGGACGGGCTCCACGTGGCGCAGGGTCGTGCATCCGTCGTCGACGAGCAGCAGGTGGCAGAGGTCGCGGCGTGCAGGTCGCGAGGCTGGTACGGAGGGTCGGCAGGCATGAACGGCAACCCCGCACCGCCGTCACGGGAACGGCAGCGGACGGCCGCGTCCGCCCGGGAGCTCGTCGAACTGCTGGAAGTGCTGTGGGAGCGCGGCCGGGACATGGTGTCGTCGACACCCGTATCGGCGAGCCAGTTGCGCGTGCTGTACAGCCTGGACCGCGAGGAGGGCATCAGCCTGCGTGCCTTGGGCGAGCTGCTCGGCTCCGCCCCGCCTTCGGTGAGCCGCATGTGCGACCGGCTGGAGGCGCTGGGCTTCGTGCGGCGGCTGCCCAGCCCCGTGAGCCGTCGGCAGCTGGAGCTGTATCTGACCGTGCACGGCAAGGCGTACCTGCGGGACCTCAGGGTCCAGCGCGAGGAGGCCCTGCTCGAGGTCATCGCGGACATGTCGCCGACGAGCCGCAAGGCGCTGCTGCGGGGCCTCACCGGGTTCCACGAGGCCGTGGGAGGGAGCGGACCGGGCGCCTCGTCACCCGCCCGCACGCCGCTGAAGGGCGTCGGTTCGGCCTGATCCTCGCGCGACCGCCGACTCCCGCCTGGCGCACGACGCATGTCCTCATGGCCGTACCTGGTCGTCGACGGCGTCGGCGGCCGCGGCCAGCGCGTCCGCCAAGCCGTCGTGCGGCGGGATGGTCGTCGTCACCCCGGTGATCTCCAGGATGCGGAGCACGGCCGGGGTCGGCGCGGCGAGATACAGGTCGCCGCCGGTCTCCCGCGCCCGGTTGACCGCCCTGATCAGGACGTTCAGCCCCGAGGAGTCCATGAAACCGAGGGCGGACAGGTCCAGCACGAGACGGTGCCGGCCCTGGCCGAGCTGTTCCGTCAGCAGGTCGTGCAGCCGGCCGGCCGTCTCCATGTCCAGCTCACCCGCCACGGTCAGCACCGCCGTGCGGTCGTCGCGGATCTCGACGTCGACATCCAGGTTCGGTTCTCGCTCGGACATAGGGCCTGCTTTCCAATGGGGTGGGATGGGCCGGTCTTGGGGCGGACGGACGGAGTCAGGACACCTTGACACCGACCACGCACGTGTCGTCGTCGGTGTCCGACTTGCTGCGCGCAAGCAGCTGGTCCAGCAGGCGTTCGAGGCTGTCGGACGGCTGCCGGGCGACGGTGAGCAGGTGGGCGACGGAATCCTGGACGGCGGTGTCCCGGCGCTCGACGAGCCCGTCGGTGTACATCAGCACCGTGTCGCCGGGTTCGAGCCGCAGCTCCGTCTCCTCGTACTCGGCCTCCGCGAGGGCTCCCAGCAGCAGCCCGCGCAGGAGCGGCAGGTCGAACGCCTCGTCCCCGCGGACCAGCACCGGCGGGAGGTGTCCCGCGCGGGCCCAGCGCAGCGTCCGGCTTGCGGGGTCGTAGATGCCGCACACGGCGGTTGCCGTCACCTGGGCGGTGAGGTGGTGGGCGACGCCGTTGAGCCAGGACAGCAGTTGCCCCGGGCCGGCGCCCGTGACGGCGAGGCCGCGGAGGGCGTTGCGCAGCACCACCATGCCGGTGGCGGCCTCCACTCCGTGGCCGGCGACGTCTCCGACGCACAGGAGCACCTTCTTGGACGGCAGCACGACCGCGTCGTACCAGTCGCCGCCGACCAGGGACTCCGACTCGGCGGGACGATAGCGCACGGCGACGTCGAGTCCCGGCGCGTCGAGCGGCGGCATGGCCGGCGGCATGATGGCGTGCTGGAGCTGGAGGGTGAGCCGGTTGCGTTCCTCGGCCGCCTCCTCCGTCGCCGCCAGCCGGTCGCGGGTGGCCGTGAGCGCGACCTCGGTCCAGTGCTGCGCCGAGATGTCCTGGTAGGCGCCCCGGACGGCCTGGATACCGCCGTCGGTGCCCAGGGCGGGTTCGGCGGTCACCCGGATGTGCCGCGTGACGCCGTCGCGGCGGAGCATGCGGAAGGCGGTGGAGCCCACCCGCCGCCGGCCCAGCACCTGCTGGAGGAAGCGGCGGATGGTGTCGGCGTCGTCGGGGTGGGCGTGGGCGGCGAGGTCGCGCAGGGCGACCGGCGGCTCCGTCTTGCTACGGCCGAAGAGCTCGTACAGCTGGCCGTGCCAGGTGATGTCGCCGGTGACGACGTCCTCCTCGAAGGCGCCGACCCGGCCGAGGCGCTGGGCGTGCTGGAGGAGGCTGGCGAGGCGTGCCGACTCGTCCTCGACGCGCCAGATGAGCAGGACGCAGGCCCCGTAACGGCTGATGCTGATGTCGGCGAGCGAGGCGAGGGGCACCTCGTCCACCAGGGCGGTGAGCCGGACCCGGCGGGCCCGGAACGGCTCCCCCGTGGCGTAGACCCGCTCGATCCGTTCGAAGAGTTCGCTGCCGCCCGCCGCCGCCGGGTACGCCTCCAGGAGCAGGGCGCCGTCGACGGAGCCGCGGGGCCGTCCGGCCGGATCCTGGAAGTGCGCGTTGGCGTGCCGGATGCGGAAGTCGACGAGCTTCCCCGCCTCGTCCATGTGGGGGGTGAGGACGAGGGCGGGGTCGTAGAGCCCGTCCGAGAGTTCGGCCAGCGCCGGCGCCCCGTCCCCGCCGGGAACGGGGAAGCCGCCGGGGACGGGGAAGCCCCCGGGGGACGCCTCGGGCAACGCCTCAAGGGTGTGGGCGCAGAGCTCGGCGAGGGCCTCGATCTGGCGCTCCACGGCCTGCGGCAGGGGGTCGAGTGGACGGGCCCAGCAGATCTCCAGGACGCCGTGGATGCGGCCGCCGGTCCCGGCGGGGACGACGACCCGGCCGCCGTCGGGGTGGTGCGCGCGGCCGATCGAGGGGATGCCCGCGGCCGCCAGCGAGGCGTACCGGACGGTGCGGCGCTCGATGAGCGCCTGGCGGGCGGCGGTCGTCACCCCCGGCGGCACGTAGTGCCAGCGGGCCGCCTCGTCGGGGCCGAAGCCGGCGTGGCCGCGCAGGCTCAACGCGGTGTCGGGGCCGGTGGTCCAGATCGCCACGGCGACGGCGCCCAGGGGTTCGAGGGCGTGCCGGAGCAGCGATTCGGCGACGGCCTGGGTGTCGCCGGCGCTGAGCGCCGCGCTCTCCGCCGTGCGCAGCCGCACGGCGACCGAGGCGGCGGGGGCGGTGGCGGCGGGCTCGCCGACGGCCGTCCTCACGAACTCGTCCGCCGCCTCGGCCATCCGGTCCCGGGCCGCCTGGTTGATGATGTCCGCGGCCAGCTCCAGCCGGGAGAGTCCGGCGCGTTCGGCGAGCTCCGCGAGCTGGCGGGCCGCCTGGGCGGGGCCGCAGCCCAGGCGCTCGACGATGACCCCCTTGGCGAGTTCGATCAGGGCGCGGCCCTCGGCCGCCGCGTGCGCGGCGCGCACCTCGCCGCGCAGCCGTTCCACCGTGGCGGCCAGTCGGCCGTCGGCGGGGTACGGGGCGGCGGTTCCGGGGGCCGGGGGCGCGGCCGCGGCTGCCTCGGCGGGGCCGGCGGACGGGTCTCCGCCCACGAAGCGGGGGCCGCTCACCTCGGCGACTCCTCGGTCGGGGCGGCCCCGGGACCGCCGTGCGGACGGGGCCGGGTTGCGCCGGTCCGGCGCTCCGGGGCCGGGCGGGGAGCGCGGGGCGGTCCCGCGGGGCCGGTCACGAGGCCGCCCCGCCGTCGAGCCAGCGGCTGACGCAGGCGATGAGTTCGTCGGCGTCGACGGGCTTGGTGACATAGTCGCTCGCCCCGGACGCGAGGCTCTTCTCCCGGTCGCCGGGCATGGCCTTCGCGGTGACGGCGATCACGGGCAGGTCCGCGTACTGCGGCAGCTCCCTGATCCGCGCGGTCGCCGTGTAGCCGTCCATCTCCGGCATCATCACGTCCATCAGGACGAGGGACACGGCCGGGTTCGCCAGGAGCGTCTCGACCCCCTTCCGCCCGTTCTCGGCGCGCAGCACGGTGATGCCGTGCAGTTCCAGGATGCCGCTGAGGGCGTACAGGTTGCGGGCGTCGTCGTCGACGACGAGGACGGTCGTGCCGTGCAGCGTGGTGTCGATGGCCTGGGGTGCGGGCGCCCAGTGGTCGCCGCGTACCAGGGGCACGACGTCGCCGGGCTGCTCCGCGGACAGGTGGAGGGTGATCCGCTCGCGCAGCTCGTCGAGGCTGGAGAGGAGTTCCAGGGGGCGGCGGCGGGCGAGGTCCTGGAGGGCGCGCTCCTCGTCGGCGGGGAGCCGGCGGTTGTTGTGGGCGAGGACGGGGACGGTGCGCAGCGCCTCGTCACCGTCCATGGCGTCCAGGAAGCGCAGGGCGTCGCCGTCCGCCATGTCGACGTCGAGCACGACGCAGTGGAACGGCTGGGTGGCGAGCGCGGAGGCGGCCTCCTGGGGGCCGACGGCCGCGATCAGTTCGATGTCCGCCCGGCCCGTGTGTCCGCCGTCGGCCGCGAGTTGAGTGACCGCGTTCTCGGTGACGACGGCGAGGAGCCCGCGCGGGCGCTCCTCGATCACGAGGAGGCGCCGGGTCGGCCGGGAGGCAGGGGCGCCGGGCAGCGCGATCGCGTCACCCCGGGCCGGGGCCGGGACGGTGGGCACCGCCGCCGGGTCTGCCGAGGAGGAGGAGGAGGGGTCGGGCTGCTCGGTGAAGTCGGGGCGGGTGACGGGGAGGTAGAGGGTGAAGGTGCTGCCCTCGCCGGGCACGCTCGTGACGGTGAGTGCGCCGCCGAGCAGATACGCGATCTCACAGCTGATGGAGAGGCCGAGGCCGGTGCCGCCGTACTTGCGGTTGGTCGTCCCGTCCGCCTGCTGGAAGGCGCCGAAGATGGCCTCCAGGTTCTCGGGGGCGATGCCGATCCCGGTGTCGGTGACGCGGAAGGCGACGACGGGGCCGCCGCGGTGCACGGACACGGGCAGCTCGCCGTCCGAGGCCGGTTCGATGCGCAGTTCGACGCTGCCGTGCTCGGTGAACTTGACGGCGTTCGACAGCAGGTTGCGCAGCACCTGCCGGAGCCGCGTGTCGTCGGTGACGAGGTCGACGGGGACGCCGGCGGCCGTGGAGACCGCGAAGGCGAGGCTCTTCTGCGAGGTGAGGGGGCGGAACGTGGCCTCGACGTAGTCGAGGAGCCTGCGCATGGGCACGCGCTCCGGGTTGAGGTCCATCTTCCCGGCCTCCACCTTGGAGAGGTCGAGGATGTCGTTGATCAGCTGGAGCAGGTCGGATCCGGCCGAGTGGATGATGCCGGCGTACTCGACCTGCTTGGCGGTGAGGTTGCGGGTCGGGTTCTGGGCCAGCAGCTGGGCCAGGATCAGCAGGCTGTTGAGCGGGGTGCGCAGTTCGTGGCTCATGTTGGCCAGGAACTCCGACTTGTACGTGGAGGCCATGGCGAGCTGCTGGGCGCGGTCCTCCAGCTCCTGCCGGGCCTGCTCGATCTGAAGGTTCTTGGCCTCGATGTCGCGGTTCTGTGTGGCGAGCAGGGCCGCCTTCTCCTCCAACTCGGCGTTGGAGCGCTGGAGTTCCTCCTGCCGCGCCTGGAGCTCCTCGGTGCGCGAGCGGAGTTCGCCGGCCAGGCGCTGGGACTCGTCCAGGAGTTCGTCGGTGCGGGCGTTGGCGACGATGGTGCTCAGGTTGACGCCGACGGTCTCCATGAGCTGTTCCAGGAAGTCCCGGTGCACGGAGGTGAACGGGCTGAAGGACATCAGCTCGATGACGCCCAGCACCTGCTCCTCGACGACGACCGGCAGCACCACGAGGCTGCCCCGGGACGTGCTGCCGAGACCCGAGGAGATCGTGACGTAGTCGGCGGGGACGTTCTCGGCGACGATGGTGCGGCGGCTGCGGGCGGCCTGTCCGACGAGCGACTCGCCCAGTCGGAAGCGGACCCGGTCCCGGTCGCCGGCGGGGCGTCCGTAGGATCCGACGAGGCCCAGCTCGACGCCGTCGGCGCCCTCCTCGGCGAGGTAGAACGCGCCGTACTGGGCGGCCACGAGCGGGGTCAGCTCGTCCATGACGAGTTCGGCGACGACGGCCAGGTCACGGTGACCCTGCATCAGCGCGGACATCCGGGCCAGACTGGACTTGAGCCAGTCCTGCTCCTGGTTGGCCCGCGTCGTCTCGCGCAGCGAGCCGACCATGGCGTTGATGTTGTCCTTGAGCTCGGCCACCTCGCCCGACGCCTCGACGGTGATCGAGCGGGTGAGGTCGCCCTCGGCGACGGCGCTCGCGACCTCGGCGATGGCGCGAACCTGGCGGGTGAGGTTGCCCGCCAGCTCGTTGACGTTCTCGGTCAGCCGCTTCCAGGTGCCGGAAACCCCCTCGACCTCGGCCTGGCCGCCGAGCCGGCCCTCGCTGCCGACCTCGCGGGCCACCCGGGTCACCTCGGCCGCGAACGAGGAGAGCTGGTCGACCATGGTGTTGATGGTCGTCTTCAGCTCCAGGATCTCGCCCTGCGCGTCCACGTCGATCTTCTTCGACAGGTCGCCGTTGGCGACGGCGGTGGTGACCTGGGCGATGTTCCGGACCTGTCCGGTCAGGTTGTTCGCCATGGAGTTGACGTTGTCGGTGAGGTCCTTCCAGGTGCCGGCCACGTTCGGCACCCTGGCCTGGCCGCCGAGCCGGCCCTCGGTGCCGACCTCGCGGGCGACCCGGGTCACCTCGTCGGCGAAGGCCGACAGCTGGTCGACCATGGTGTTGATCGTCGTCTTCAGCTCCAGGATCTCGCCCCGGGCGTCCACGTCGACCTTCTTCGACAGGTCGCCGCCCGCGACGGCGGAGGCGACGTGGGCGATCGCCCGCACCTGGGCGGTGAGGTTCCCCGCCATCGAATTGACGGAGTCGGTCAGGTCGCGCCAGGTGCCGGAGACGCCCTTCACGTCGGCCTGTCCGCCGAGGATGCCCTCGGTGCCCACGTCACGGGCCATGCGCGTGACCTCGTCGGCGAAGGCCGACAACTGGTCGACCATCGTGTTGATGGTGTTCTTCAGCTCCAGGATCTCGCCGCGCGCGTCCACGTCGATCTTCTGGGAGAGGTCGCCCTTGGCGACGGCCGTCGCCACATGGGCGATGTCACGGACCTGGGTGGTGAGGTTGCCGGCCATCGCGTTCACGGAGTCGGTGAGGTCGGCCCAGGTCCCGGAGACACCGGGCACGGCGGCCTGTCCGCCGAGCGTCCCTTCCGTCCCGACCTCGCGCGCCACCCGCGTCACCTCGGAGGTGAACAGGGAAAGCTGATCGACCATGCCGTTGAACACCCGGGAGATCTCGCCCATCAGCCCGTCCACCTCGTCCGGCAGACGGGTGCCGAAGTCGCCGTCCCGCACGGCCGTGAGCCCGGCCAGCAGTTGACGGAGTTCGGGCTCGACCACCGCGGCCGGTCCGAGCTGCTCCCGGCCGGAGGATTCCCTGGTCGTCGTCTCAGACATGCACCGTCCTCGTTCCCCACCAAGCTTGCGCGGCACGGGCCGCGCGGCCCGTGCCGCGCGCCGGACGTCCGCTCCCCCGGGACGGCTCCGGCTG